>NZ_JBWKWD010000008.1:0-181698 GCF_059422045.1 Pseudomonas sp. GW821-FHT02A08 | reverse complement strand
ACGATGCATCGCCGATGGTAGTGTGGGGTTTCCCCATGTGAGAGTAGGTCATCGTCAAGATTAAATTCCGAAACCCCTATCTGCGTATGCAGGTAGGGGTTTTGTTTTTGGCGTAGAAAAAGCACGATCAATCAAGCACAAATTGGCGCAGTTATTTTTGTCCCGGGACACTAGAATAGGTCCAACTTTTTCAGAGTCAGAGCGCTTATGCCGGAGCCGGTTGACGCCCAAGGGCTGTCAGAATTACCACTAGAAAATCTGGTTGCCTGTCATGAGTGCGACTTGCTCATGCGTAAGCCAGAACTCGCCCATGGCGAAAAAGCCTTGTGCCCGCGCTGTGGCTACGAGCTTTATGCCAATCGGTACAACGTCGTACAGCGCAGTCTCGCCCTGGTCATCGCCGCCTTGTTGTTGTTTATTCCGGCGAACTTCTTACCCATCATGCAGCTCCATCTACTCGGCCAAACTTCGCAAGACACGGTCTGGAGCGGTGTTGTCGCCCTTTTTGACACGGGCATGCAAAGCGTTTCAGTGATTGTGTTCCTGTGCAGCATGGGGATCCCGCTGCTCAAACTGCTGTGCCAACTGGTCGTATTGTTGAGTATCCGTTTCGATGTCGGACGCAGCTACGGCTTGTTGCTCTATCGCATTTATCACCATATACGCGAATGGGGGATGCTCGAGGTTTACTTCATGGGCGTACTGGTGGCGATCGTAAAGCTGGCAGATATGGCAGCCATCACCGTAGGCCTTGGCCTGGCGTGCTTCATTGGTTTGTTGCTGATTCAAGTCTGGTTGGAGGTCGTAATGTCGCCTCACCAGATCTGGCAAGCGTTATCAGGAGAAGATGCCCATGCGGGCGATTGATGCAGGCATTCTGATTTGCAAGGAATGTCATGAATTGAACAGGCAGGAAGCTGATACCGATGAGCAAGTCTGTACGCGCTGCGGTGCGCTGGTGCATGCCCGCAGCCCGAATAGCCTGGTGCGAACCTGGGCATTGCTGATTACCGCCGCCATTCTTTACATACCGGCCAACTTGTTGCCGATCATGACCGTGAACTCCCTGGGCAAAGGCGCGCCCAGCACGATCATGGCCGGTGTGATCGAGTTGATGCACTACGGAATGTTCCCCATTGCGGCCGTGGTGTTTATCGCCAGTATCGTGGTGCCCACGTTCAAGCTGGTGGGCATCGCCCTGCTGCTGTTTTCCGTGCAGCGCCGTCAGCCCCTTTCGGCTCGCCAGCGTATCTGGATGTACCGTTTCATTGAGTTCATCGGCCGCTGGTCGATGCTCGATATCTTTGTGATCGCCATCCTCGTGGCGGTCGTGAATTTTGGGCGGCTTGCCAGCATTGAAGCCAATCTTGGCGCCATCGCTTTCGCCACGGTGGTGATTCTGACGATGCTTGCCGCGGTAACTTTTGATCCCCGACTGATTTGGGATAACACGGAGTCGGACGACGACCATGACTGATTTGCCTGTAGCGAAAACCCGACCGGCTTCGAACTGGTCTGCCATTTGGGTGTTGCCCCTGATCGCCTTGATCATCGGCGGCTGGCTCGGCTGGCGTGCCTATAACGAGACCGGTATCCAGATTCAGGTGCGCTTTGAGAGCGGCGAGGGCATTCAGGCCAACAAGACCGAAGTTGTCTATAAAGGCATGTCGGTCGGCAAGGTCAAAAGCCTCAAGCTCGATGACGAAGGCAGTTCCAAAGGTGTGATCGCCAGCATCGAAATGAACAAGGATGTGGAACAGTACCTGCGCACCAGCACACGTTTCTGGCTGGTCAAGCCGAGCGTGACGCTGGCCGGTATCACAGGTCTTGAGACACTTGTTTCGGGCAACTACGTTGCTATCAGTCCGGGCGAGGGTGAACCGGTCCGCAAGTTCAAGGCCCTGGCCCAGGAACCGCCACTCTCCGATGCCCAGCCCGGTCTGCACTTGACCATCAAGGCTGATCGCCTCGGCTCGCTAAACCGCGGCAGCCCGGTGTTCTACAAACAGATCAAGGTGGGTCAGATCAAGAGCTACGTGCTCTCCGAAGACCAGAGCACTGTCGAGCTCAAGGTCTTCATCGAGCCGACCTACGCCAAACTGGTACGTAAACACACACGATTCTGGAACGCCAGTGGCATCAGCATCGATGCCA
Organism: Pseudomonas sp. GW821-FHT02A08; assembly: GCF_059422045.1. Lineage (NCBI taxonomy): Bacteria > Pseudomonadati > Pseudomonadota > Gammaproteobacteria > Pseudomonadales > Pseudomonadaceae > Pseudomonas > Pseudomonas sp. GW821-FHT02A08. The sequence continues at coordinate 179,544 of NZ_JBWKWD010000008.1, read as the reverse complement.
ATCTGTCGGGTGTGAAGGTGCGCAGTGAATCCCTGGCCAGCATCGTCGCCGGTGGTATTGCGTTCGCCACCCCGGAAAACCGCAAGGACAGCCCGCCTACCGACCCGAGCCTGCCGTTCAGGCTCTATGAAGACTTCGATGCAGCGGCGGCCGGCATCAGGGTCAAGGTCAAGCTCAGCGACTTCGAAGGCTTGCAGGCTGGACGTACGCCGGTGATGTACAAAGGCATTCAGGTCGGCAATCTCAAGGCGCTGAAGGTCGATCCTGATCTGTCCGGGGCCACCGCCGAATTGACGATGGACCCGTTGGCCGAGGATTACCTGGTCGAAGGCACCCAATTCTGGGTGGTCAAACCGTCGATTTCCCTGGCGGGGATTACCGGCCTTGAGGCGTTGGTCAAAGGCAACTACATCGCTGTGCGGCCTGGTGACAAGGGCTCGGCACCACAACGAGAGTTTGCGGCTCGGGCCAAGGCGCCGCCGCTGGATCTGCGTGCACCTGGTCTGCATTTGGTGTTGTTCACGGAAAATCTCGGCTCGCTGGAAGTCGGCAGTCCGGTTCTCTACAAGCAGGTCAAGGTCGGTTCGGTACAGAGCTATCAGTTCTCGCGCACCAAAAAGCAGTTGATCATCGGCGTGCACATCGAGAAGGAATACGAGGATCTGGTCAACGCCTCGACACGCTTCTGGAATGCCAGCGGTATCACGCTCACGGGCGGACTGACCGGTGGAGTTCAAGTCAAGAGTGAATCGCTGCAAAGCTTGATGGCCGGTGGTATTGCGTTTGAAACTCCGGAAGCCAAGGCGCCGCTACAAAAGCGTATTCCACGTTTCCGCTTGTTCGCCAGCCATGACGACGCCACGCAAAAGGGTGAGGTGATCACCATCAGGGTAGACCGCGCCGATGGTTTGCGTACCGGCACGCCGATTCGCTTCAAGGGCCTGGACGTCGGAAAGATCGAGGGCGTTGACCTGAGCGACGACCTGCAATCGGTGTTGCTGACCGCGCGGATTACCGAAGTGCCGGAGCGCATTGCCCGGGTCGGCAGTCAGTTCTGGGTAGTCAAGCCTGAACTGGGCCTGATCAAGACATCCAACCTCGAAACCCTGGTGACCGGGCAATACATCGAGGTGCAACCCGCGCCGAAGAACCTGGGACCGCAAAAGAACTTTGTCGCTTTGGCCGCAACTCCCGAAACTGCAAAGCAGGAAGCGGGATTGAGTCTGGTGCTGAGCGCGGCCCGTCGTGGTTCGCTGAAAGCTGGTGTGCCAGTGACGTATCGCGAAATCACCGTGGGCAAGGTGACCGGTTATGAGCTGGGCCAGACCGCTGATCGCGTCCTGATCCATATCCTGATCGAGCCGAAGTACGCGCCACTGGTACGCAGCGGTACACGGTTCTGGAACACCAGCGGTTTCGACTTCGATGTCGGTCTGTTCAGAGGTGCAACGGTGCGCACTGAATCCCTGGAAACGATGATTCAGGGCGGTGTCGCCTTTGCCACGCCGGATGGCGAGCGCATGGGCAGCCCGGCGCGACCGGAGCAGACGTTCGCGCTGTTCGACAAGTTCGAAGAGGAGTGGCTGGGCTGGGCGCCGAAGATTTCTCTGGGTAAATAGTCTGGGGGTTATGTGGCGTCAGTGATGACGCCTTCGCGGGCAAGCCCGCTCCCACAGGAAACTGCGTTGATCCTGAAGAAATGCGATCAAATGTGGGAGCGGGCTTGCCCGCGAAGAGGCCCTGAAGTTCACTGCAAGGCTAAATGACACACCTATGAAAAAGGCCGCGATCCAATGGACCGCGGCCTTTTTCATTGCCTTCGCTTCAAGCCTCAGACCGCATCCAGCTCCGGTTCATCCGCTTGTTCGTTGACGGTTGCCTTGACCTGGTCGTGACGACGGATGTACTTCCAGTCCGCCTCGTCGATGTAGATACCGGCCGGGCCGCTGCCGCCTTCCAGGTCGATGGCGACACTGGCGCAGACCTGCGGCTTCACGCTGGCCAGGATCGGCACGAAGCCCAGTTGCAGGCTGGTTTCCAGCAAGGCGGCCTGGTTCTTCTCATCGATGTCCGCCGCCTCGTCGAGGTAGTACGGCAGACGCACGCGACCGGCCTGGTCACGGTCCATCAAGTGCAACAACAAGTACATGTTGGTCAGCGCCTTGATGGTCATGGTGGTGCCGTTGGAAGCGGCACCGTCGATGTCGGTGTGGATCACCGGCTGGCCGTTGACCTTGGTGATCTCGAACGCCAGTTCGAACAAGTCCTTGAGGCCGAGCTGATTGTGGTTGGCCGCCACCAGCCGCGCCAGGTATTCCTTGGCCTCTTCGTTCTTGTTGTCCTGCTCGGCACTTTGGCTGAGGTCGAAGACCGACAGGGTTTCGCCTTCTTCATACTGACCGGCGCTGTGGATGATCTGGTCAATGTGCTTGAGCGCTTCCTTGTTCGGCGCGAGCACGATGCGGAAGCTTTGCAGGTTGGAGACCTGACGTTTGTTGATCTCGCGGTTGAACAGCGCCAGTTGGTGTTCGAGGCTGTCGTAGTCGCTGCGGATGTTGCGCAGGGTCCGGGCGATGTCCGTCACGGCGGCGCGGCGAGCCTTACCCAGGGTCAGGGCTTCGTCGGTACGGTGCGCATAGGCGTTGATCAGCAGTTGCAGGCGACGCTCCATATCGTCTTCGCTGTCGAATTTGGCCACGCCCTTGAGGCGCACCTGAGCGTACAGCGCTTCGATCTGGCCGTCGGCCCGCAGCAGGCCTTGCCAGCTGTCCTGATAGTCGTTGAGCAGCGGCAGCAGGTTGTCCATGGAGTCGTCGATCGGGTCCATGAACGGCGTGCCGAACGGCAGGTCCGCCGGCAACAGCTGACGGCGGCGCAGGGCGTCGTCGAGGGTGCGTTGCTTGGCTTCCATGTCGCCGATCTGCCGGCCGACCAGTTGCAGCTTGGCCGACAGTTGCTGGACACGCTCGGTAAAGGCGTCGCTGGAACGCTTCAATTCGTCTTGTGCGGCTTCCATCTGCGCCAGTTGTTCCAGCTTGTCGCCTTCTTCGGCGCTCAGGGTTTGCGCGCGACGGAAGTCTTCCAGGGCTTTTTGTGCGTCCAGCACTTGCTGGTACAGCGCTTCGGTCTGGGTCTTGCTCGCGGCGCGGTCGGCAGCCACGGCTTGCTGGGTTTTCAGCTGCTTGAGTTCTTTTTCCAGGCGTTCTTTCTGGTCGCGCAGGGCCGCGCGGTCAGCCAGAGCCTGCAAGGCCGGCGGTTCGATGTGCGAGATGTCGATGGACAGGCCCGGCACTTCGAAGCGTTCACCTTTGAAGCCGTCGAGGATCAGCTCCACGGATTTCACCCAGTCGCCGTTTTCGTCGAGGGTGATGCCATGTTCGCCCAATGGCAGGCTGAACAGCGCGCTGTTGAACAGGCGCATCAGACGCTCGACGTCTTGCTGCGAGAATTCTTCGCGAAGGCGGGCGTAGCTGTTGTTGTCGGCGTGATCGAGTTGCTGCTTGACCGATTTCAGGCGTTTTTCCAGATCCCGCAGACGCTCTTCCAGATCTTCGGCGCTGAACTGTCGGGACTGCGCCAGCGCACCGGCCAGTTCATCGTGAGCGTCCTTGGCGGCCAGCAGTTGCTGCTCCAGCACCTTGACGTCATCGACCAGGGCAAAGCGATGCTTGAGCACCGACAATTCGCCGAGCCAGCGCTGGATACCGGTGATTTCCCGCTCCAGACGCATCAGTTCCTGAGTGCCACCGCGCTGGTCGTTTTGCAGGGCGTCCTGCTCATTGCGGTAATGCTCGGCCTGAATGGTCAGCTCTTCCTTGCGCGCACTGGCGTAGTCCGACCAGGTGCCCAGCAGTGAATCGAGCAGGGGCGAGATGCGGTGCAGCTTGCCGCGCAGGATGTCGCGTTGCTTCACGCCGTTGGCCAGCGCTTCGACCAACGGGCCGGCGGCGACCAGCGAGTTGTAGTCCTGCTCCATGCGTCGTACATCGCGGAAGGCTTCTTCGCACGCGGCAATGTAATCGACACTGCCGGAACGCAGGCTGTGTTCGAAGGCATCGAGGAACAGCTGCTTGAGCTTGGCCGCAGTGATCTCGCGCATGTGCAGCAGGTTGATGAACAGTGCGCGGAAGGTCTTCAGGCTCTGCTCGCTGGTGGAACGCAACGGAATCAGCGTCAGATCCAGCGGAATCGAGGTGTGACCACCGACCAGCAAACGGCGCAGTTCGTCCGGCTTGAGCTCGTAGGCTTTCAGGCCTTCGCGCTCAAGGTTGGTGAACAGCTCTTTCTGGCGCAGGCAGGTGTCGTTTTTCTGGTAGTGGGCCAGGTCCAGCTTGCCGGCATAGGCAAAGAACTGGTGGCCGAAACCACCGCCCGGGCCGCGGCCGACCACACCGATCACGTGGGGGCCGTGGGGCAGGTTCACTTCCACCAGAATGTAACTGGTGTCCGAGGCGAAGTAGAAGCGCCGGGACTGCTCCAGGCTGTACTTGCCGAAGCTCATGTCCGACATGCGCGCCAGAATCGGGAACTGCAGGGCGTTGATCGAGGCGGACTTACCGAGGTTGTTCGCGCCGTAGACCGACAGCGGCTCTTCCAGCGGGAACAGGCCGAGGCTGTAGCCGGCGGTGTTCAAAAGGGCAAAGCGGCGGATGCCGTAACGTTCCTTGCTCATGCGTCGAGCTCCTGTTCTTCGGCAATGGCCCGGGCCAGGGCGTCTTCTTCGCTTTCACTTTCGAATTCGCTCAAGTCGAGCGGATCGTCGGTCTGCAGCAGTTTTTCGTCGCTGTCTTCGTCGATCAGCACCGGCACCGGCAACGGCAGGACGCTGTGCAGGCTGGCGGCCAGGTCGCGGTCCTGCTGCACCGACAGGCACACATCGAGGAAGCGGTGCATCGGCGGCAGGAAACGGTAGATGCCGTTTTCTTCGCTGGCAAAGCCGAGCTGGGTCATGCGGCGCATGATCTTTTCTTCCAGTTCGTCCTGGGTCTGCACTTCGGCCTGGATGAACAGGTCGCGGTACTTTTCCAGCAGCGACGGCAGTTCGTCGCGACCGAGGCTGCCGCCGTCGAGCACGGAGATCGGGTCGCGGCCCTGGTCGGCCAGGTGCTCGACGAGGATGAAGGTAAACAGCGCCAGGCGCTGGGCGGTCTTGTTCACCGCGGCGGCAGCGAGGTCCGGCACGAAGTAGTAGAAACCGCGGGTGTCGCAGACCAGTTCAAAGCCCAGGGCCTTGAACAGCGTGCGGTATTGGTCCTGAAAGTTCGACAACTGTGCGTACAGCTCCGGATCGCGGCGGCTGACGTGATAACCCTTGAACAGCTCGCGAAAGATCGGTGCCAGATGGGACAGTTCGGATAGATCAAGATGCATAAGGAGTGCTCGCAGAATTCTCGGCGGCGGTGTCGCTGACCGAGAGCAGGGCGAAGGAGCGCAGGCTGACCTGGTGCTCGTGAGTATGGTATTGGCGACGTTCCAGACGCTCGCGCTTGAAGCGTTTTTCCCGCGACAGGCGCGAGAACCAGTACAGCAGCTCGTCGGTGGCGCCGTCCGGTTCCTGCTCCAGCAGCCAGGTCATCAAGTCCGGCATCGGCAAGGCGTCTTCGCAGCGTTCGAGCATTTCCCGAACCGTGCGAGGCGCGCGCGGTGCATCGCCGCCCTTGTGGGTCTTGTGGGCCTTGGGGAAACGCGCCGGTTTCGGTTCGAAACGCGCCAGGGCGTAAACGTAGGCTTCGACCTGACTGGCACTGCCGAGGAAGGTGCTCTGTGGGCGAGTGAACATCGGCATGGCCGCTTGCGGTACGGCGTCGAGGCCCTTGCGACGGATCATCGACAGGGCCAATGCGGCGCCACGGGTCACGGCGTTGTGCCGGCGCGCTTCTTCACGCAGCGGCAGCAGCAGCTCGCGAGCATGACGCAGGGTCAGCTGGGCGCTGGTCTGCATTTCGAGGATGCGCGCGTGGGTGCGCAGCAACATGTCGTCGTCGACCAGGTGGCCGAGGCGCTGCTGTTCGCTGAGCATCTTCAGCAGCACGGTTTCGACCTTGCGCACGCCTTGTTCGAAGGCGCCATCGGCGTTCACCAGATCAATCATCGGCTCGACGTATTCGTCCCAGGTCGCTAGTACTTCAGCGTAACGCTGGCGCAACGGAATCTGCCGGTCGCTGGTTTTCGCCCGTTCGGCGACGGCCACCAGTGCCTGTTCATCGTTATCGAGTTTTTTCAGTACATCGCGAACCCGCATGTCGAGCAGGCGCAACTGGCGGGCCAGGTCGTTGCCATCGCGAATCTCGAAGGCGTCCTGGATATAACCGGCCAGACGCTCGAGGTGGCGCAGGTAGGCTTCGATTTCCAGGCAAAGGCCCAGGCGGTGTTCACGGCGCAGATAGGCGAGGAAGTCGTGAATCTGCGCATTGAGCTCGAAACGGTTCGGGCTTTTGGCCACGGGAACCAGGATATCGAGGCGAATCCACACATCCAGCAGGCTGGTGATGTCCTGCGGCGTACTGTCGAGTTGCTGGGCGGCCAGTTGCGTGCGCAGTTCGTTCAGGCTCAGTGTGCCTTGGTCGAAGTGCTCGCACAGTGGCTCCAGAAGTGCCCAGTGTTCAGCGAGGGCGCGCAAGACGCGCTTGGGTTCGATCATCGGAATGGCCGGCTGGTTGGCGATTAAAAGCCGCGATTGTACTGCATCGGGGGCAATGCGATTCAATCTCGGGACAGACTGTCGCCTTCTTTTCGGTAAAGTGCATCGATCAACTGCGGGCGATCTTGAGCGAACGGCGGTAGAATCAGCGCACTTTAGTTATCCACAAGTGGCCGACCTTTGCTTATCGAGTCCCGTCGTCGCGCTTATCTGGCCGCCATGCAGGTGGTCAATTGGCTGCCGCGCACCGAATTGCCCTTTGCCGCGCCGTCGCGGCCCGAGCTGCTGGAGATCCCCGAGCCGGTGGTGGTCGCGCCTGTCGTGCCCGCTGTTGTGGCTCAGACGCCCGTGGCGCCTGTGGTCAAGCCGGCCGAACGGGCGAAGGTCGAGGTGTCGCGACCATCGTTGGCCAGCACCCGCACCGGGGCCAAACCGGTGGAAGAGGCCGAAGAGGCACCGGTCGTGGTCAAGGCGCCGGTCGTGCCACCCCCGCGTTTCGCCCTGCAATTGCTACGGGCCGGGCGTTGCCTGCTGCTGGTGGAGTTACCCACAGGCGAACCCTTCCAGACTCGCGATCCTGCCTACCTGCTGCTCAAGGACATGCTGCGCGCGGCCGGTCTGCCGGACAGCCCGCAGATCGTCGGTGAGCCGGTGCGTTGGCCTCTGTTGGTGCGTGGCACGATGGATCAGGGCCCGGAAGCGGCCCGCGACTTCGTGCAAGGTTTTCTCTCGGTGCGCATGGAAGAAACGCCCTGCGCCTGCTTGTGGCTGATCGGCCTGCCCGCGGTGCGATTTGCCGGTGAGGCGGATGCCGAGGCATTCAATCGCGAATTGCAGATCGAAGGCCTGGGCTCGGCCTGGGCGGTGCCGGGCCTGGAATTATTAATGGAAGAGCCACAGCGTAAGGCTGATGTCTGGCAAGCCATGCGTCGGCTGATGGCGCGCTGGAAAGAATCGAATGAGTGACGCTGTATCGTTTCGCCCGATGACCGAGGCGGACCTGGAAACTGTTCTGAAAATCGAATACGCGGCCTACAGCCATCCCTGGACCCGCGGGATTTTCCTCGATGGCCTGGGCAAGTATCAGATCTGGCTGATGTTCGAAGGTCAGCAACAGGTCGGCCACGGAGTGGTGCAGATCATCCTCGACGAGGCGCACCTGCTGAACATTACGGTCAAGCCGGAGAACCAGGGCCGTGGCCTGGGGCTGACATTGCTTGAGCATTTGATGTCGATCGCCTACAAGGCCGACGCCCGGGAGTGCTTCCTGGAAGTGCGCGACAGCAATACCGCGGCGTTCAAGTTGTACGAACGTTACGGCTTCAATGAGATCGGTCGGCGTCGGGATTACTACCCGGCGGTGGGCGGGCGCGAAGATGCGGTGGTCATGGCTTGTACTTTGGTGGATTGAGCTTGAACGCTTCGTCGGATCGCCGCCCGGAGCAAGCCCGCTCCCACATTTGGAATGCATTCCCCTGTGGGAGCGGCGGTGCGACGATTCGACTTGCTCGCGAAGGCGGCTGAACAGGCACTAAAAAAATCAGCGCTTGCCGTCCATCGGATCGCACCGCGCCAGTTCCGCCTCATCCAGGCCATCGCCTCCGCCGATATCATCCTCATCGACGATGCTCAGGTCCCAATCCGCACGCCTGTCATTGCCCGCCTCATGGGCATCCCGGGCGCCGTCTTCGCGGATCAGGGTTTCCGGGCTCAGATCGTCGTCGGTAGGTTGATGGTCACCGGTCGAGGCTCCGGTCAGGCCCGCTTCACGTCCTCGCCGACGAGGCATCAGTTGCTCGCGCTCCCTTTCCGGCAGTTCGTCACCGATTCTGGCGCCGGGCTCTTCTTCATCGAAATCCAGCTCGCGCACCGAGCCCATGCGGTCTTCGTTGTCATCGACGGGTTCCGGTTGCACCGCATCGTACGGACGTCGTGAATCATTCATGGTAATTCCTCATACTGTAGGCCTTACTACGGTTGACCCACTTGGCTTCCGAGAATTCCACCGGCATGGAGCCCCGTGTTCCGGATCAGGAGAGCATCTGCATTTCGCGCGTGACCCCGACGGACGGTTGTCAGTCAAAGCTGCGCATCATTCTTGAGGCTTCAAAGCATGAACGAATTACAAGATCTGATTGATAACAACGAGCGTTGGGCCGCTGCGATCAAGGAGGAAGATCCTGACTTCTTCGCCAAGCTGGCCCGCCAACAGACCCCTGAGTTCCTGTGGATCGGTTGTTCCGACGCCCGGGTGCCGGCCAACGAGATCGTCGGCATGCTGCCGGGCGATCTGTTCGTACACCGTAATGTGGCCAACGTCGTGCTGCACACGGACCTGAACTGCCTGTCGGTGATTCAGTACGCGGTCGATGTACTCAAGGTCAAACACATTCTCGTCACCGGCCATTATGGCTGCGGCGGTGTGCGTGCTTCGATGCAGGATCGCCAGTTCGGCCTGATCGACGGCTGGCTGCGTTCGATTCGCGATCTCTATTATGAAAAACGCGAAGAACTGGCCAAATACGCCACTGAAGAGGAGCGCGTCGACCGCCTCTGCGAACTCAACGTGATCCAGCAGGTGGCCAACGTCGGGCATACCAGCATTGTGCAAAACGCCTGGCACCGTGGGCAGAGCCTGTCGATCCACGGCTGCATCTACGGCATCAAGGACGGCCGCTGGAAGAGCCTGAATGCGACCATCAGCGGGTTCGAGCAACTGCCGCCGCAGTACCGCCTGCGTCCGTTCGAACCTCTGTGAAACCCTTCAATACCGACTTCGCCGACGCCACTGTTGTAAATACAGTTGGCCGTCGGCGTTCGGCTCTTCATCGTAGCCGGTAATCCAGCCACGGCACTCGTATGAGCCGCAATGGCAGGCAAACTGGCGTTGCAGTTTGTCTTCGCTGGCGGCGAAGTCCATGGTCAGCCAGTCCCCCTTGCTGATGTCCTTCAGCGCCCATAACCACAACTCGCTCAAATCCAGAAAGATATTGGGGTCGCAGGAGTGTCGCAAAAGTCCGCAGAAGCGCGGGTCGTAGACGTGCACACCCGGGGCGAGCTGGCGGGTATGCCGGCAGCGATAGGGCAGCAAGTGCCCCGACGCCCGGCACAGACGAGTGATTCGCGGGAATTCGCGCCGTGCGGCAACAGCCGTGGCTTCGCCCTTGGCGTTTTCAATGATTTCGAAGTCGGCCAGGGAAGGAAATCCCAGGCGAACGGGCAGCTCCGAAAAGGGGTAAATACCTTGCGGCGGTTGTGGGCGTTTTCGTTGAGAGGCGTGAGCTTTCATAACTATCCCTGTCTGCTGGGTGCTGCGACTTCCTTGCGCCGACGGTCCTGTCAGCACAGCAGCACATGGGTTCAGCCCAAGCCTCTCGCAGATACTACGGGCGGTCTACTGTCATAAGTGACAGATTTGACCGCCGTTCATCGGATTACAACGGCGGAGCAGGTTTTGCCGTGGCTGGCGCTGGGGCCTTGAGCTGCTTGAGCTGGGACACGATTGAAGCTGTCGCGCATTTACCCACAGCCTGTTGGGGCGACAGGTTGCGGATCGAGGTGTAGAACAGCTCGCAGGTTTTTTCTTTCTGGGCCACTTGCCAGGTTTGCCGGCAGGTATTGAGCTCAACGTCCGGATTGCTGTCCGGTTGGCGGCCCATGGCGGCCTGCCAGCACGCAGCACTCAAGTCCTGGCCCATGACTTTCAGGCCGGCCGCATCGGCCTTGGCCTGGGCGTCACTGCCGGTATAGCTTGCCGGATCGGCGGCATACCAAATGTAGCTCGGGTGGTTGGAGCCCAACACGGGGACCTTCACGCCGTTGTCCGGGGTGATCTGGACCAGGCTCAACACGTTCACCGTCTGCCCGTACTGCTCTTTGATCCAGTTACGCACCGGCGAGCCGAAGGCGACCATCGGCAGGGCTGCGCCGCTGGCGTTCAGGCTGACTTCCTTGACCATGGTGGTCTGGTAATCCTTGAAGTAGCCGTAGACGCCTTCGAGGTCCTTGCCCGCGTTGGACGGCGCGGCAATCGGGGCGATGTCGATGATTGTCTGGTAGCCCGGTGTCTGCCCGGCCGGAATGCCGTTGGCGGTCAGCAGGGTGGCCCAGCGATCCGTGGTGGCGGACCTCAGGTAATCCTGGGCCTGGGTCAGCGAATAGTCTGGCGGAAAGTGCAGCAGTTCGATGCTTTTGCGGTTTTCCAGGGCCATGCCCAGCGGCAGGAACAGATACCAGCTGTACGCCCACTTGCCATCGGCATTCAGTTTACTGGCGCCGTTGTAGGCCAGGTCGCCGGCGTCGAGTAGCGCGGCCAGGGGCTTTTCATAGCCGTTGGGTACGCCGCTGATTTCAGCGTAGAGCTGACCATTGTCGGTTTTGACCAGAACCTTAGCGTCGCCGTAGCCATCGCGTTGCACGCTCTGGGTCAGGTAGTGCTCTACGGTTTGCTCAAGCGTCCAGTTGCGAAAGCAGATCACGTTGCAGTTGTTGGGATAGGCGAAGAGCCGGGTAACGCGTTCGGTACTGCCCAGTTTCAAGGCGACATCGGCGTGGGCAGCGGCACTCAGGGTGAGGGCCGCGAAAGTGAGTCCTGCGAGTTTTAGCATGCTCAGATCCTTTTCAGCGTGGTTTCCCGTTAACGTGGGTGCTACATACTGAAACCGCTGGTGGCACATTTCAAATGTGGGAGCGGGCTTGCTCGCGAATGCATTGGATCAATCGACCTCCACGTTGATTGACACACCGCCTTCGCGAGCAAGCCCGCTCCCACATGTATTTTCGTAGGTTGTAAATTCAGGCTATGGCATCACCGGCGGCGTATAGGCCAGCGTCGTCCCCAACACCCAGAGTAGCAGCAGCACCAGTGGCGTGTGCACCAGCAACTGTACGAACGAGAAGCCGATCAGGTCCCGCGCCTTCAACCCCAGTACGCCCAGCAACGGCAGCATGTAGAACGGGTTGATCAGGTTCGGCAAGGCTTCGGCGGCGTTGTAGATCTGTACCGCCCAACCCAGGTGATAGTTCAGGTCATTGGCCACCTGCATCACGTACGGCGCTTCGATGATCCACTTGCCGCCACCGGACGGAATGAAGAAACCGAGGATCGCCGAGTACACGCCCATCAACAGGGCATAGGTGTCGTGGGAGGCAATGCTGACGAAAAAGGTCGAGATGTGGTGCGCCAGGGTCTGCGCATCGGCGCCTTTGACCGTGGTCATCAGGGCGGCGATCGAGCCGTACAGCGGGAACTGGATCAACACGCCGGTGGTGGTCGGCACTGCGCGGGACACGGCGTCCAGAAAGCTGCGCGGGCGCCAGTGCAGCAGGGCGCCCAGCATGATGAACAGGAAGTTGTAGGTGTTCAGCCCGGAAATCGCGCTGATGGCCGGCTTGGTCGAGAACTCATGGAACAGCCAGCCACCGGCCAGCAGCACCAGCAGGATCATCAGCAGCGGGCTGTATTCCAGCCATTCGCCGGGGCGGGTGCGTGGTTGCAGCGGCGGCAGGTTGAAGCTCGGGTCAACGCCGCACGCCTTGGCGTCACGCGCCGAGTTCGGGCCAGGGGCGGTGGCGTAGGCAATGATCAGAGAGATGACGATCAAGGCCAGCAACATCACGCCGGACTGCCAGAGAAAGATCGTCTGCGTGAACGGAATCACCCCGGTGATCGACAGAATCGACGGCGGCAGGCTCGCCGGATTGGCCTGCAATTGTGCGGCCGATGACGACAGACCCAATGCCCACACGGCACCAAGACCCAGGTACGCGGCGGCACCGGCGGCGCGGTAGTCCATTTTCAGATCGGTACGGCGGGCCAGGGCGCGCACCAGCAGTCCGCCGAACACCAGGGACAGGCCCCAGTTCAGCAACGAGGCGACCATCGAGATCAGCGCGACCCAGGCCACGGCGGAGCGGCCGTTTTTCGGGAGCTTTGCCAGTCGGTCGATCAGTTTGACCGCTGGCGGCGAACTGGCGACCACATAACCGCCGATCACCACGAAGGCCATCTGCATGGTGAAGGGTATCAGGCTCCAGAAACCATCGCCGAACGCCATCGCGGCATCGGTGGGCTTGGCACCCATCGCCATGGTGGCCAGGGCCACGATAATCACCGCCAGGGCAGCAAACACCCAGGAGTCGGGGAACCAGCGTTCGGCAAAACTTGAGCAGCGCAGGGCAAATCGGGCAGAGCGGCTATCTTCGATATCAGCGGCCACGGGGGGTACCTCGGATTTTTATGTTTGTCGTGGTCTTCGGGGCAGTAACCGCCCGTCTGGACAGACGCCAACATTAATTCAAGCCGAGGATTTTTGCGGAGCTGTTTCGTGGCTATGGGACTTTGGTCTAACGGGTTGTCCGCCGGTGCGTTTGCGTAGACCATGGGCGCCTTGGTTTTTGCCTGTGCCAGAGTTCTTTACATGACTGCCAACACCGATTCGCTCCCGGCGCCGTTCAGCCGCTCGGACTACAAGACCCTTGGGCTTGCTGCTCTCGGCGGGGCGCTGGAAATCTACGATTTCATCATCTTCGTGTTTTTTGCCCTGACCCTCAGCCAGTTGTTCTTCCCGCCGGAAATGCCCGAGTGGCTGCGCCTGCTGCAAAGCTTCGGGATCTTTGTCACCGGTTACCTGGCGCGACCGCTGGGGGGCATCCTGATGGCACACTTCGCCGACCGTCTGGGGCGCAAGAAAGTCTTCAGCCTGAGCATCCTGATGATGGCGTTGCCCTGCCTGCTGATCGGGATCATGCCGACCTACGCGCAAATCGGCTATTTGGCACCCTTGTTGCTGTTGGCCCTGCGCATCCTCCAGGGCGCGGCGGTGGGCGGTGAGGTGCCCAGTGCCTGGGTATTTGTCGCCGAGCACGCACCCATCGCCCATCGCGGCTACGCCCTGGGTTTCTTGCAGGCGGGGCTGACCTTCGGTTATTTGATCGGCGCATTGACCGCGACCTTCCTGGCGCAGGCGTTCAGCACAACGGAAATCCTCGATTACGCCTGGCGTTACCCCTTCCTGCTGGGCGGCGTGTTTGGGGTGATTGGCGTCTGGCTGCGTCGCTGGCTCAGCGAAACCCCGGTGTTCATGGCCATGCAGGCGCAACGCGAGGCGGCCGGCGAACTGCCGCTGCGCACGGTCTTGCGCGAGCATCGCCTGGCCATTTTGCCGGCGATGATTCTCACCTGTGTGCTGACCTCGGCCGTGGTGGTGTTCGTGGTCATCACCCCGACCATGATGCAGAAAACCTTTGGCATGACCGCCAGCCATACCTTCGCCTTGAGCGCACTGGGTATCGTGTTCCTGAACATCGGCTGCGTGCTCGCCGGGCTGCTGGTCGACCGCATTGGCGCCTGGCGCACGGTGATGCTCTATAGCCTGCTGCTGCCGCTGGGCATCGGTGTGCTTTACAGCTGCCTGATCATGGGCGGCGACTGGATCGGCCTGGCATACGCCGTGGCAGGGCTGGCTTGCGGGGTGGTTGGCGCGGTGCCATCGGTGATGGTCAGCCTGTTCCCGGCGCGGATTCGCGTCTCGGGTATCTCGTTCACCTACAACATTGCCTACGCCGCATGGGCGAGTGTCACACCGCTGTTGTTGATCGGTCTGATGCCGTGGAGTCCGTGGATCTGCGTGATGTTCAGTGCGGTGATGGGGGCGGTTGGCGTGGGCAGTGCAGCCTACTTCGGGGCACGCATGCCCCATGTCGGACAGCACAGAGTCGCTCCGTGCGCTTAGGCGCGGTCAGCGATATAGGGAGATGTAGATGCAGGTGATGCCTATTCTGGAAGCGTCAGGTGATATTCAGGCCCGGGTGCGAGCGCTGCGTAATCAGCCCGACGTTCGCAAGTTCATGTACACCGATCACGAAATTTCCGAGGCTGAGCACGGCGCGTGGCTCGACTCGTTGAAGGGGAGCTCGCGTCAATCGGTGTTTGTCGTCATGCACGATGCCAAGGCCTGTGGCGTGGTATCGCTGAACGCGATCAACGCGTTGCACAGAACCGCCGACTGGGCTTTTTATCTAGACAGTGAGTTGCAGGGCCAAGGTCTTGGCAGTCGCCTGGAATACTGGTTGCTGGACTATGCATTCAATGTGGCCGGGCTGGAAAAACTCAACTGTGAGGTTCTGCAAAGCAATCCGGCGGTGATCCGGATGCACCGCAAGTTCGGTTTTTCCATAGAGGGTGTACGACGTCAGAACGTCGTCAAGGATGGCGTCCGGATTGATGTGGTGCTGCTGGGGATAACCCGACAGGAGTGGCTTGCACACCGGCTGAAAATGCAGGGTGTGATGGCGCGACTGAATCGCGTCGGCTGATCAGCAAAAGGTCTGGAATTATTTTTACAGGGCAAGCCTGAAACACGCTTAAGTAAATGTTTCCAAGGCCGATGGTTAGGCTGCATATCGCTTTCTACCCCTGTCCATCGGTGCTTTCCCATGTTCAATAAACGCTTGAAGCAGGAGCTGTCGGCTCTTCGTGAAGAACTCTCCAGCCTCCAGCAAGTAAAGGAAAGTCTGGAAAGCGAGATGCTGGTGCTGACCCTCGACAGCGATGGACGGGTTCAGTCGGTCAACCAGAACTTCCTTGGCGAAATGCATTACAAGAGCGGTGACCTGATTGGCCGACACATCGACGACCTGGTCCCGGATCACGTGAAGTCCGATGAATTCCAGCTGCGTTTCAAGAACGCGTTGACCCGTGGCGAGCATTTCGCTGGCGCGGTGCGCCTGTTGCGCGGTACGGGCCAGGAAGCCTGGTTGCGTTCGATCCTGCAGCCGGTGCGCTCGGCGGACGGGCGGATCAAGAACTTTTCGATCTTCTCCAGCGACCTGACCCGCACCATCGAGGCCTCCCGCGAACACGAGAACCTGATAGGTGCGCTGGTGCGCTCCACGGCGGTGATCGAATTCGACCTCAATGGCAACGTGCTGACCGCCAACGACCGCTTCCTCAGTGGCATGGGTTACAGCCTGGCGCAGATCAAAGGCAAACATCACCGCACCTTCTGCCAGCCGGAGGATTACAACAGTGCCGAGTACCAGAACTTCTGGCGTCGCCTGAACGCGGGTGAGTACGTTGCCGGCCGTTTCAAACGTGTCGACAGCCATGGTCGTACAGTCTGGCTTGAGGCGTCCTACAACCCGGTGGCTGATGCCAACAATAATCTCTACAAAGTGGTGAAGTTCGCCACGGTGATTACCGATCAGGTCAATCAGGAACACGCCGTCGCCGAAGCCGCCAACATTGCCTACAGCACCTCGCAGCAAACCGACCAAAGCGCCCAGCGCGGTAACGCCGTGGTGACCCAGGCCGTAGACGTGATGCGTGACCTGGCCAAACACATGCAAACCGCCGGCGACGGCATCGAAGCCTTGAACGAGCAGTCGCTGGTGATCGGTACCATCGTCAAAACCATCAGCGGCATTGCCGAGCAGACCAACCTGTTGGCGCTCAACGCGGCCATCGAAGCCGCCCGTGCGGGCGAGCAGGGGCGGGGCTTCGCCGTGGTGGCGGATGAAGTCCGGCAACTGGCTTCGCGCACCAGCCAGGCCACCGACGAAATCGTCCTCGTGGTGCGGCAGAACCAGGACATGGCACGCAACGCCGTGGCCCTGATGACCGATGGCAAGCTTCAGGCGGAACAGGGCCTGGCGCTGGCGGCGGAAGCGGGGACGGTGATTGTCGAGATCCAGGACGGCGCGCAGAAAGTGGTCAATGCAGTGGGGCAGTTTGCCAATCAGCTCACTAACTGACCTGCGATCAGCTCTTGGTGGGAGCGGGCTTGCTCCGGGCGGCGTTCCGACGAAAGCGGTGTGTCATTCAACGCAACTGTGACTGAACTGACGCCTTCGCGAGCAAGCCCGCTCCCACAGGGTTACGTGGGCGCTACAATCGGCTCTTTCCCCAGGAGCAGACTCCCATGAGCGTTTCCCACCGTCGTCCGGTCCCCTTGTCCAAGGCCTATCGTCTGCTCAATCACGGCCCGACCGTGCTGGTCAGCGCAGCCCACGGTGACCAGCGCAATATCATGGCGGCAGCCTGGGCCATGCCGCTGGATTTCGAACCCCCGAAAATTGCCGTGGTGCTGGACAAATCCACCTGGACTCGCCAACTGCTGGAAGCCTCGGGCACTTTTGTGCTGAACGTTCCGTGCGCTGCCCAGGCCGACATTGTGCAAACCGTCGGTTCGACCTCCGGCCTGGAATTGACCCAGGGCCAGGGGCGCGACAAGTTTGAAACCTACGACTTGCAGACCTTCACCGGCGAGTCGGTCGATGCGCCGATGCTCGAAGGCTGCGTGGCCTGGCTGGAATGTCGCCTGTTGCCGGAGCCGAACAACCACCAGCAGTACGATCTGTTCCTGGCCGAAGTGATTGCCGCCCAGGCTGACGAACGTGTGTTCAGCGAAGGTCGCTGGCACTTCGAGGGGCAGGATGCGCTGCGCACCTTGCACCACGTAGCGGGCGGGCACTTTTTGACCATTGGTGAGCCGGTGGATGGCAAGACCTTGCAGGCTTGAGCCGATCAGCGCTCAAATCCACACATCATTCTCGGCCGTGCGCTCGCCACCTTCGCGGCCGGTATTGAGCACGCCCTTGGGTTCGATCAGCAGGAGTTTTACCTCCTGCCCGGCACAGGGTTTGTGCTCGACGCCTTTGGGCACCACGTACATTTCCCCGGCGTTCACCAGCACGTGGCCATCGCGAAAGTCGATGCGTAACTGGCCTTCCAGAACGATGAAGGTTTCGTCGGTATCAAGGTGGTCGTGCCAGATAAAGTCCCCTAGCAGCTTCACCACCTTGAACTGGTAGTCGTTCATTTCGGCGATGACCCGGGGTGACCAGTGTGAGTCGATCCGGTTGATTTTTTCAGCGAAGTTCAGGCTTTCGTAAGCGTTCATGAAACAGCTCTCGCGGTTGTTTGTGAACCCACGATAGCCAGCGACTCGGCGCACTTCTTGTACGATTGTGCGTGGCTCAACGGCGCAGCATTTTCATCCAGCGGGCCGGTGACAGGCCGTAGGTTTTGCTGAATTGTCGAGTCATGTGGCTCTGGTCGGTGAAACCGGCGATCAGCGCGGCACTGACCAGCGTCTGACCCTGAGTCAGTAGCGCACGGACCATGTCCAGGCGCCGCATGGTCAGGTAACGGTAGGGGCTGGTGCCGAACAACAGGCGAAAATCCCGGGACAGGCTCCAGCGATCCCGACCACTGTGCTGCGCCAGTTCATCAAGGGTCACGGTGCGATCCAGGGCGCCGTGGATGTATTCCCGCGCGCGTTGCGCGGCCACGTAATCGAAACCCGAGCGTTTGCCCGCTGCACCGGAAACCGTGCTCATGGCTTGCGCCAGATCGAACAGCGCATCCTGTTCTTCCAGCGGGTCGAGCGGGCAATCCAGACTGCGCAGCAACGCGCCCGTGGCGGCGAAAAGGCGGGGATCGTTCGACAGCCCGGTCTTGATGAATGGCAGTGCTCGCCCGCCGAGCATCTGCTGGATCAGCGCCGGTTCGATGTACATCATCCTGTACTGGAAACCGGACTCGGTACCGGCCTCGCCATCGTGGGCTTCGTCCGGGTGCAGCACGATCGTTGCGCCTGGCTGGCTGTGACGCCAGCCACCGCGATACTGAAAACTCTGCACCCCGGCCAGGGTGTGGCCGATGGCATAGGTGTCGTGGCGGTGAAGATCGTAGCCATGGCCGGCAAAAAACGCCTCGAAACGCTGAAGCCCACCGACATCGGGCGCGCGATGGAACCAGTCATTTCGAGGCAAACGCTTGGCCATGGTGATTGTTGTCTTGAGCTTGATGCACAACACGGTAACCCAGACAGCGGTTCGCTGTCTTCTGATCGGATGGCGGCTTGTCCGCTAGAAAACCCAGGGCAAATGCTGCACTGTGTGGCGCATTCTCTACAGGTCGTTTTTTATTTGTCAGGATGAGGCCAGGTCATGAGCAAGCTGCGCGTGGGGATCATTTTCGGGGGCCGTTCGGCTGAGCATGAGGTGTCGCTGCAGTCGGCAAAAAACATCGTCGATGCGCTGGATCGTTCACGCTTCGAGCCGGTGCTGATCGGCATCGATAAACAAGGCCACTGGCACCTCAACGACCCTTCCAGTTTTTTGCTGAACCAGGAAAACCCGGCCCTGATCGCCCTCAATCAGTCCAATCGCGAACTGGCCGTGGTGCCGGGCAAAGCCAGTCAGCAACTGGTGGAAACCTCCAGTCAGGAAATGCTCGGTCACGTCGATGTGATCTTCCCGATTGTCCACGGCACCCTCGGTGAAGACGGTTGCCTGCAAGGCTTGCTGCGCATGGCCGATCTGCCGTTTGTCGGCTCCGATGTGCTTGGCTCGGCCGTGTGCATGGACAAGGACATCAGCAAGCGCCTGCTGCGCGATGCCGGGCTGGCCGTGACGCCGTTCGTGACATTGACCCGCGCTACGGCGGCGCGCACCGGGTTTGCCGAGGTGCGGGGCAAATTGGGTTTGCCGCTGTTCGTCAAACCGGCGAATCAGGGCTCTTCCGTGGGCGTGAGCAAGGTCACCGACGTGGCTGAGTACAGCGCAGCGGTGGAGCTGGCCTTGAGTTTCGATACCAAGGTGTTGATCGAATCTGCCGTTAGCGGCCGCGAGATTGAATGCGCGGTGCTTGGCAACGAAGACGCCATCGCCAGCGGCTGCGGCGAGATCGTGGTGCGCAGCGGGTTCTATTCCTACGACAGCAAATACATCGACGACACGGCTGCTGAAGTGGTGGTGCCGGCCAGTATCAGCGTCGAGGCCAGCGAGCGCATTCGCGCCCTGGCCGTCGAGGCATTTCAGGTACTGGGCTGCTCCGGCCTGGCCCGCGTCGACGTGTTCCTGACCGACAGCGGCGAAGTGCTGATCAACGAAATCAACTCGCTGCCCGGCTTCACCCGCATCAGCATGTACCCGAAACTGTGGCAGGCCACCGGCATGACCTACAGCGAACTGGTGACGCGACTGATCGAGCTGGCGCTGGAAAAGCACCAGGTTCGGCAGGGGTTGAAGATCAGTCGATAAGCGGAATTCTGCATTGTCCGTATTATCGGTGGGTATGCTTGCAAGAACCGACCCTGATCACGCCTGCTTGACCGGTTTGATCAGGCTCTGGGCGGGTATCCCGAACAGCTCGTGCAGTTTCCAGATCATCGGAAGCGTCAACGCTCGCTTGCCATTGAGTACTTCATAAACACGATTTGTGCGGCCGATAGCGGGTGCAAGATCGGCGGCGGACAACCCGGACTGCTCCATTCTGAACTTGATCGCATCGATAGGGTTGGGTAAATCGACCGGGAAGTGCTTCGACTCATACGACTCGATCAGCGTAATCATGATGTCAAAGTAATCTCCCTCGGGAGTGCCAATTTCTGGTTCATTCTCAAACAGTGCAGACACGCTCTTGAGAGCGGCGCGGTAATCCTCTTCGGTGTGAATCGGGTGAATGTTCATGGGTTACTCCATTTCGACGTTATCAGCGTCGACCGTGTCGTACTGCTTGTGAGTGCCGACAAATTTTATGTACACGGCGCCAAAGCGATAAGCCACGGCGACTATCAGCCTGAAGTCGTTCCCCTTGATGTTGAACACGACTCTGCGGCTTTTGAGAATACTGGCTGTAGCGAAGTGCAGCTTTATGTCGGCAGGCGTTTTCCAGGCTGCATTTCTTACCTCGTCAATCCAGGCCAACAAGGGTTGTTCTGCGCTCGGGTATCTCTCCCAAAATTGCTTCAGCTGATTGATGGCGATGATTCTCATGGCATGATCCTAGTCCCATCGTGGGACTGATGCAAGTCTGTGGAGGCGCGGAAACTCTAACCAGGACGCAATTGTTTGCGGGTAGGAAAAAGCAGCGAGAGAGAGGTGACCTGGACTCTTTACCTATAAAAAGGGCCTACCCACCGGTAAGCCCTTTCTCATCCCCGTGTACGACTCAATCCCCCAGCGCTTGCCCCTCACGCCGCGGATCAGCACCTCCCGTCAACGACGCTTTGCCTTGGGCGTCCTTGACCCGAACGATCGCCTGGGTCCCGCTGGTCATGTCGATCTCGCTCACGCTGTGCCCCTTGTCTTTCAGCGCCTGAATCAGCATCGGGCTGAACTGTCCCTGTTCCAGTTCGGTCGGGCCATTGCGGCTGCCGAAGTTGGGCAGGTTGATGGCGGCCTGGGCATCGAGGTTCCAGTCGAGCAGGCCGATGGTGGATTTGGCCACGTATTCGATGATTTGCGAGCCTCCGGGAGAGCCGACGGTGGCGAGGAATTCGCCGCTCTGGCGGTCGAAGATCAGGGTCGGGGCCATGGAGGAGCGCGGGCGTTTGCCGGGTTCGACGCGGTTGGCGACTTTCTGCCCGTTTTCCTCGGGGATGAACGAGAAGTCGGTCATCTCGTTGTTGAGCATGAAACCCTGAACCATGATGTGGGAGCCGAACGCCGACTCGATGGTGGTGGTCATTGATACGGCGCCGCCTGCGTCATCGACGGCCACCACTTGCGAGGTGGAAATCCGCAGCGGCGAACGGTCCGGTGCATAGGCCACCCGGATGCCTGGCGGAGTGCCGGGTTTGGCCGTGCCCATGCTGCGTTCGCCGATCAGGGCGGCGCGGCTGGCGAGGTAGGCCGGGTCGACCAGGCCCTTGACCGGCACGGCTACGAAGTCTGTGTCGGCGACGTACTGAGCGCGGTCGGCGTAGGCCAGGCGTTCGGCTTCAGAGATCAGGTGCACGGCTTGCGGGGTGGGTTCAATGCCGGCCGGGGCCGAGGTCTTGACTGGTTTGAGCGGCGCCAGCGCCAGGCGTTTATCACGAGTCTCAAGGGCTTGCAGCGTGCCGAGGATCTGCGCCACGGCGATCCCGCCCGAAGACGGCGGTGGCATGCCGCAGACTTGCCAGCGTTTGTAATCGGTACACAGTGGTGCGCGCTCCTTGGCCTGGTAGTTGGCGAGGTCGGTCAGGGACAGGCTGCCGGGGTTGGCGTGGCCCTGCACCTTGGCCGCGATTTCCTCGGCGACCGGGCCTTTGTACAGGGCATCCGGGCCTTCATGGGCGATGCGTTTGAATACGGCGGCCAGTGCCGGGTTCTTCAAGTTTGTGCCGACGGTTTTCGGGCTGCCATCGGCATTTCGAAAGTAAGCCATCATTTCCGCTGAGCGCGGCATGGACGAATCCGCGGCGATCAACTGGTGCAGGCGTGGCGAAATGGCGAAGCCTTGTTCGGCGAGCCGGATGGCTGGTTCAAACAGCTGCGCCCAAGGCAGGCGTCCGTGTTTTTGATGGGCCAGTTCCAGGGCGCGCAATACGCCGGGCGTACCCACCGAGCGGCCGCCAATCTGCGCCTGGGTGAACCCCATCGGTTGTCCGTTGGCTTGCAGGAAAAGCTTCTCGGTGGCGGCGGCCGGGGCCGTTTCACGTCCGTCGTAGGTGCGCACGGCCTTGCCATCCCAGAGTACGATCAGTGCGCCGCCACCGATGCCCGAAGACTGTGGCTCGACCAGCGTCAACACTGCTTGCATCGCAATCGCCGCGTCGATGGCCGAGCCGCCCCGGCGCAGCATCGCCCGCCCGGCTTCGGCCGCCAGCGGGTTGGCCGCCGCTGCCATGTATTTCTCCGCGTGTTGAGTTTTCAGGTCGGTGCGCAAACCGGAAGCGCTTTCCGGTGCGAGCGGCAGCGTCGGCACCGATGCGTTGTTGCACGCGGCCAGGGTCAAGACGCTGGCGAGCAGAACCAGGGCTGGCAGGCGATAGCGGCGCAAAGGGAAGGTTGAGAACACGTGGGGGTACTCCGTCCGTTGGATCTACGATCAGTGGACTTTATCGGCCGACCGGGAGGGAAGCAAACCAGGTCCTGCGGCACCGACGTTTTTGTCCTTCATCAATGGCGGGATTTTCTGTAGGGTCGTTGCCAACAGGCAGGCCGGAAAATCAACAAGAGGCAGACATGCAAACCGAGTTCCCCACCCAGTCCAGCTATCGCTCCCAGCGTGAACAGTTCCTGGCCGCCGCAACCACGGCAGGCGCAACGCTGACGGAATATCCACACCCGCTCAAAGGACCGTTCGGCGAGTCCCTGAGTACCGATGTGGCGGTGCTGGGTGATCCGGGCGCCAAGCGACTGCTGATCGCGTTGAGCGGCACTCACGGAGTCGAAGGCTTCTATGGCTCGGGCTGCCAGATCAAATGGCTGCAGGAGTTGGGCAAGCGCTCCCTGCCAACGGATGTCGCCGTGGTCATGATCCATGCCATCAACCCCTGGGGCATGGCGTGGTTGCGCCGGGTCAACGAAGACAACATCGACCTGAACCGCAATCACCTGGATTTCCAGCAACCGCTGCCAGACAACCAGGCTTACAACGCCCTGCATGAAATCTATGCCTGCCCGCAGTTGCACGGCCCGGAGCGTGATCGTGCCGATGCCTTGCTCGACGAGCAGATTCGCCTGCACGGCTGGCCGGCAGTCATGTCGATTGTCGAGGGCGGTCAGCATGCTCATCCCGACGGCCTGTTTTTCGGCGGGCTGGCGCCGAGCTGGTCGAACCGCACGTTGCACAGGATCGTGCAAACGCACGTGGCCCATGCCGAGGTCGCCATGTGTTTCGACCTGCACACGGGCGCTGGCGAGTACGGTCATCCGATGTTGTTGACCATCACCGAGTCCGCCTATCCGGCGCTGGCGGATGCGCAGGCGATTTATGGCCCGTGGCTCTACAGTCTGCAAACCGGTGCCAACACCCTGAGCGAAACCGGCGTGGCGGCAACGGCCACCGGCTACACCTCGCAAGCGCTGATCAATGCGCTGCCACAGGTGCGGCTGATGCCGTTTGTCATCGAGTGCGGGACATACCCGGGGCCGGACGTTCACCGTCATCTGCGCGATGACCACTGGCTGCATCTGCACGGCAACCCGAATGACGCAACAGGGCGCGGGATCAAGCTGAATCTGCTCGAGCAGTTCTATCCCGCCGACAGCGATTGGCAGGCGATGGTCTGGCTGCGCACCTGGCAGATCTGGGGGCGGGCGTTGTCGGCATTACCGACGGTTCGCAACTGACACGACTCGGTGACTCGATGGCTGCGGTTCAGGCTTGCCTGTGACCTTGGCACGCGAGCCGCGTCGCCATCACGCCGAAACCATCACGCCGCCTTCGAGTGCCGTAGCCCCGGCCACTTTGCACAATTGAACCCCCGTCGCCGCAAAGCGAATCGCATTGCGCATGTACATCACGCCACGGGTGGCGCTGCATACAACCTGCGTAGCGCCAGTGATGGGGTCAATGACGTGCCCAAATATTGAATATAACCGTTCAATAAAATTTGACAGTATCGCAAATTTATTTCGATTGATGTAATTGTTTCTTCACCAATACTAGGGCCCTCGGTTCAGGTCTCTGTGAGCCTGGCATTCCTAAAAAGAATAAAGAGGTGCTCGCATGACCCGTTGTGCCCAGGCGCTCGTCCGGTTACTTGAAGGCTACGGCGTGGAGTCGGTGTTCGGCATTCCCGGTGTGCACACGGTCGAACTTTATCGCGGGCTGCACGGCAGTTCTCTGCGCCACATCAGCCCGCGTCACGAACAGGGTGCAGGGTTCATGGCGGACGGCTACGCCCGGGCCAGTGGCAAGCCCGGCGTGTGCTTCATCATTACTGGCCCCGGCATGACCAACATCCTCACAGCCATGGGCCAGGCCTACGCCGACTCGGTGCCGATGCTGGTGATTTCCACCACCAGCCGCCGCGAACATCAACGCCTGGGCCACGGCTACCTGCATGAAATGCCCGACCAGCGTGCAATGGTCGCCGGGGTCTGCGCCTTCAGCCATACCTTGCAGCGGCCCGAGGAATTGCCGGAAGTGCTTGCCCGCGCCTTCGCGCTGTTCGGCTGTGCCCGCCCGCGTCCAGTGCACATCGAGATTCCGTTGGACGTGCTGGAAATGCCGGCCGACAACCTCGACCTGCGCCCACGTACCTTGCCGCAAGCCCCGGCACCGGCAGCCGCGAATATTACGGCGGCGGTGAAACTGCTGGCGGCGGCCCGCAAGCCGTTGATCCTCGCCGGTGGTGGCGCCCGAGGCGCAGGCCCGCTGGTACAGGCCCTGGCGGAAAAGTTGCAGGCGCCGGTTGCCTTGACCACCAATGCCCGGGGTCTGCTGGCGCCGGAGCATCCACTGTTGCTCGACGGGGTGCAGTCGTCGGCTCATGGCCGCGCTCTGTTTGCCGAAGCCGACGTGGTATTGGCGGTCGGTACCGAATTGGGCGAAACCGATTACGACTTCTTTGGTCTGGGCCCGCTGTCACTCAATGCGCCGCTGATTCGCCTGGACATCGATCCGTTGCAGATCCTGGGGGCGGCACGCGCCGACGTGGGCTTGCTGGGCGATGCCGGGCAAGGGCTGCAAGCGCTCCTGGCGGCAGTGCCTGAAGCTTGCGCCAGCGACTGGGCATATCAGCGTGTGGCACAGGTCAACGCTGCCGAACGGTCCGGCTGGAGCAGCAAGCAGAGCGTCATGCAGCAGATGCTCGACACCCTGCGCGACAGCCTGCCCGCGCCGATTGTGGTCGGCGATTCGACCCAGCCGGTGTATCAGGGCGCGCTGGGTTATCGCGCCCCGCAAGCCAACAGCTGGTTCAACGCCGGAACAGGCTTTGGCACCCTGGGTTACGGTTTGCCGGCGGCCATCGGCGCCAAGCTCGCCGCGCCCGATCGTCCCGTGGTAGCGCTGGTCGGCGATGGTGGCGTGCAGTTCTCCAGTGCCGAACTGATCGCTGCCCGTGAAGCGGAGTTGGGGGTGATCGTGGTGCTGTGGAACAACCACTGCTATGCCGAAATCCGCGACTACATGACCAACCGCGATATTCCCCCATTGGGCGTGGACATCCTGCCACCGGACTTTGCCGCACTGGCCAAGTCCTGCCACGTCGCCCACATCGCCATAAGCAGCCTTGAGCAGTTGCGCGAGGTACTTGCCAGCCAGGCCCACACCCGTCAGCCGATTCTTCTGGAGCTGGACGCCGCCGCTTTCCTGTCTGCCTGAACCGTTTGGAGTGAACCGCATGGAATTGCAGAAAAGATTTGCCCTGAAGTGGATCGACCAGCATCGTCAACAGTTGTCGGATTGGCACCAGATCATCTGGCACTACGCGGAGCCCGCGTTTCGCGAGTACAAATCCTGTGCCTGGTATGTGGATCTGTTGCGCAAGGAAGGTTTCACCGTCGAAGAAAACAGCGGCGGCATGCCCACCGCGTTTTGCGCAACCTTCAGTAATGGCAAGGGACCGGTGCTGGCGACCTACGCCGAATACGACGCCGTCCCTGGAAACTGCCAGGCTGCCACCACCCGCAAGATGCCCCGCGAAGGTTTGTCGCGTTTCGCCCCGGGCCACACCGATCCACATTCTGCGCTG
This sequence comes from Pseudomonas sp. GW821-FHT02A08, assembly GCF_059422045.1. NCBI lineage: Bacteria > Pseudomonadati > Pseudomonadota > Gammaproteobacteria > Pseudomonadales > Pseudomonadaceae > Pseudomonas > Pseudomonas sp. GW821-FHT02A08. Next base: position 153,486 of record NZ_JBWKWD010000008.1, on the reverse strand, counting down.
GGCATCAGTGCGCTGGGCGGGGTGCTCGCGGCGAAGGCGGCGATGCTTGAGTTCGGCATCGAGGGCACCATTCGTTTCTTTGGTGAGCCGGCGGAAAAGCTCCGTGCGTCCAAACCCGTACACGCGGCCAAGGGTTACTACGACAGCCTGGATGCGGCCATCAGTTTTCACCCCACCTACATGTTGCCGCTGAACAACACCACCACCTGGGATACCCATTGCGGCATTGCTTACGCCTACATCTACAGCTTCACCTGCGAAGACCCGGAAAACTGGATTGCCGCCGATCGCTATAGTCCGATCCCGCAGAATCATCTGGCTGCCCGGGCACCGGGCGCCAATGATGCGCTGATGCACTTCTACAACCTCAACGAAAGCCTGCGCCGTTCGACCCTGCCGTTCACCGGTTTGTGGAGTTACAACGAGGCCATCCTGACGGCCGGGCAGGCCACCGCCGACAACCTGCCACCGCACCTGTCACAGATCCAGTACCTGCTGCGTTGCGATTCGATCGAGCAGGCCGAAACCATTTCCCAGGTGATGGATAACAACGCCGCCGCTGCGGCGATGGCCACCGGTTGCCAGTGGAAAAAGACCTGGGTCTGCAAGTCCCGTGGCGGTCTGCCCAATCATGTGCTGGCGCGTGCGACATACAGCAACCTGGCCGCCGTCGGCGCACCGCAATGGGGGGCCGAGGCCTGTGACATTGCCCGCCAGATCCAGAGCAATCTCGGTCTGGAGCCGATGGCGGAACCCTTCCTGCCGGCTACTGAACAACTGATCGACCCGCAGGAATGCGAACGGCAGATGCGTCTGCAAATGCCGGCATGGCAGAAATACCTGACATCCGACGACTACCCCGAATACACCTGGCATTGCCCGACCGTGCGTCTGCTGGTGGCCCGCCCGATGCTCAGCGCGCCCGCCGGCCACGTGTACCCGGATTGGGTCTCAAACGCCTTGGGCGGCATTCCGCAGACCATCGATCCGATGATTGAAGTGGCGGCGAAAACCATTGCCAACACCTTGCTCGACCTGTTCTGCAACGAAGACCTGCTGAAGGCTGCCAGGGACGAGTTCAACCAGCGCACCGGCGGCGGCATCGGCGGTGAACACTGGCAGGCGCCGCTGTTGCCGGCCGACTTTCAAGCCCCCCATCGTTTCCGCTGGCCGGAGTACATACGCACCGTGCGTGGCGAAGAGTGGTGGATCCCGGCGCGCGACGACGAATAGTCGTGGTGTTGCCCCGCCTGCCTGATCAATCAGAATTCGAGGATCCAGAAGTGTAAGCACTCACCCACGTGAATATCCCCCAGCCACACACGGACACCGCGGTCGTCGCCATCGATGACCTGCACAAGATGCCGATCACCACGTGCTCAAGGGCATTTCGATGCGCGCCAAAGAGGGCGAGGTGGTCTCGCGCAGATCGCCGATCCGCGTCAGGTCGAACGTCTGCGCACGCGCTTGAGCATGGTGTTCCAGAGTTTCAACCTGTGGCCCCATCACACCGTGCTGGAAAACGTTATCGAAGCGCCGGTGTACGTACTCGGCGAGGACCGCAAGGAAGCCATGGCGTATGCCGAGCACTTGCTGGAAAAAGTCGGCCTGATCGACAAGCGAAACGTGTATCCCTCGTTTCTGTCCGGTGGCCAGCAACAGCGCGTAGCGATTGCCCGCGCTCTGGCCATGCGCCCGCGGCTTGCTGGTGAGGAGGGTAATCCTGCCGTGCATGCTGCCCTTCGCGATCGCCGGGTTATCCAGCCTGTGGCTGGTGCTGGTCAAGGAAAGCGCCTTGATCAGCGTCGTGGGTTACAGCGAATTGCTGACAGCCGGCCGCCAGGCAGCGGCATCTACCAAGCACTATTTGCTGTTTTACCTCGCCGTGGCTACGTTCTATTACCTGATCACGCTGGTTTCCAGCTCGGTCTTCCGGTGGGTCGAAGTGCGCTTCGAACGCTGGATGCCTCGGCACGCATAAGGGGAGGGCGAGCATGGACTTTCATTGGTTGGGCAATTTTTACCAGGAGCTGGTCAAGGGCGCCGGACTGACCCTGCAACTGCTGCTGATCTCAGGGGTTATTGGCTTTTTCATGGCGGTGCTTGTGGCGCCGGGACGCTTGTCGAAGACCCGCTTCCTGTCCAGCGGCCTGCGTTTTTACACCAGCGTGCTGCGCGGTACGCCGTTGCTGGTGCAGATCTACGTGTTGTACTACGGTGTGGGCAGTGTTTTTGCGACCTTCCCGTTGATTCGCGGCAGTATGTTCTGGCCGTACTTGCGAGAAGACCTATGGCATGTGCCCTTGGCTGGTGTTGCGCCGGGTGTGGATGCCGCGCGCCTTGCAGATGCTGCGTCCGACATTGGCTGGGGAAAGCGTGATGCTGCTCAAGGCTACGGCGCTGGCGTCGACCGTGGCGGTCACCGACCTGCTGGGGGCGGCAAACCTGGTGCGTTCGCAAACATTACGCGTCTATGAGCCGCTGCTGGTGGTGGCGGTGATCTATATCATCCTGGCGATTGTCATTGAGCAAGGCTTTGCCCGGATAGGCAAAACGCCGCAACGTCAGGCCTGACTTCAAGGTCGATGGACACATCGGCCCAAGGGCTCATAAGGAGTTTCATATGAAGTATTCGTCCATGGTCAATCGCATCAGTGGTGAAACCGTTACCGCCTGGGACATTCACTACGCGGCCTGTGATGCACAGGATCGTGGTGAAGATGCGATCGTGTTGAGCATCGGCGATCCGGATTTCGCCACTGCCGATGAGATATGCGCGGCGGCGGTTCAGGCAATCAATGAGGGCGACACCCATTACACCCACGTGATCGGTCGCCCGGCCCTGCGCGAAGCAATTGCCGCCAAGCAGTCGGCGTTACTCGGCCAGCCGGTGTCCGCCGACAACGTGGCGCTGGTGGCCGGCGCACAGAACGGTTTGTATGCCACGGCCATGTGCCTGTTCGAACAAGGCGATGAAGTGCTGGTGCCGGAACCCATGTACCTGACGTACGCGGCGAGCATCCAGGCTTCAGGTGCATGCCTGGTGCCGATTGCCCAGCCGGCCGAAAAAGACTTCCGCCTGACCCTGGCCGCGCTGGAAGCAGTGGTGACCGACAAGACCCGTGGTATCGCCCTGGCCACGCCGAACAATCCCACCGGCAACGTCTACACCCGCGAGGAGCTGGAGGCCGTTGCGCTGATCGCTCAACGCCATAACCTGTGGGTAATCAGCGACGAGGTTTATGGTCAGCTGACCTATGACCGTCAGCACCAGAGCGTGGCCACCCTTGAGGGCATGGCCGAGCGCACCGTGGTGCTTAACAGCCTGTCCAAATCCCATGCCATGACCGGCTGGCGGGTAGGCTGGGTGGTGGGGCCGCAAGCGCTGATCGGTCATCTCGATAACCTGTTGCTGTGCATGCTCTACGGCTTGCCGGGATTCATTCAGGCCGCCGCGCTCAAGGCACTGGAACTGGATGAGAACGTGGTCGGGGAAGGGCAGGCTCTTTACCGCCGGCGCCGAGACCTGGTGGTCGAAGGGTTGCGCCACGTGCCGCTGCTCAAGTGCAAGGTGCCTGAGGCGGGCATGTTCATGCTGGTGGATGTGCGTGAGACGGGATTGTCGAGCACTGACTTTGCCTGGCAACTGTTCCGTGAAACCGGTGTTGCCGTACTCGATGCCAGCGCTTTTGGCGCCAGCACCGCTGGCTTCGTACGCATCTCGTTCACGGTCTCCGACGCAGCGCTCAGCGATGCCTGCGGTCGAATTGCAGGCTTCATCGAACGCCTTCGCGGGCAATGAGGATTCGGCTGCCATGGAGGGTAGGGGGCCAGCCCCTGTCTGCCTTGGCAGCCATTCGAAATTCGATTCGATAACTTCAATACTGCGGTACAGGAACTCCTGTCACTGCAGCGTACTTTTTTCGAGGCATAAAAAAACGGCTTACCTTGCGGTAAGCCGTTTTTAGTACTTGGTGGCTACACAGGGACTTGAACCCCGGACCCCAGCATTATGAATGCTATGCTCTAACCAACTGAGCTATGTAGCCAAGTGGCGCGCATTATTCACCGGTAACGGGGATGCGTCAAGCACAAATCTAAAATATTTCTCTGCGCTTTCAACCGTTTATCAAAATCTATCCTCTGAGCAGGGGTGAAGGGCAGCGCTGGAACCAGCGGCTGGCCTGTTCGTACGCGTGCGCCAGTTGCAGCACAGCGAAGTCGGCCTGGTGTCTACCGATGATTTGCAGGCCCATGGGCAGGCCGCTGGCGTTGAAGCCGACCTGTACGTTGGCCACCGGGCAGCCGGACAAAGTGCCGGGAATCACCACCTCCATCCAGCGGTGATAGGTGTCCATGGTCACGCCTTCGATGGCGGCGGGCCATGGTCGGGTTTTATCGAGCGGGAACACCTGGGCGCTGGGCAGCAGCAGGTAGTCGTACTTTTCGAACAATCTGGAGATCGCCCGATACCAGTCGCTGCGCGTCACCGATGCGGCAAACACGTCGGTGGCCGAGAGTTTCAGGCCGTTCTCCACTTCCCAGCAGGCTTCCGGTTTCAACAGCGCACGTTTTTGCGGGTCGGCATAAGTCGCGCCCAACGAGCCGGCGACCATCCAGTGGCGCAACGTCCGCCAACTGCTCCACAGCTTCTCTGGCGCGAATTCGGACTGAACCGGTTCAATGTGGCAACCCAGGCTTTCGAAGTCGGCAAAGGCCTTTTCGCACAGCGAGAGGATGCCTTGCTCCATCGGCAGGTAGCCGTTGAAGTCGCCGAGCCAGCCCAGACGCGTGCCTTTGAAGGCTCGATCCAGCGGTGCCGCAAAGGCGCTGCCGGGCTCGGCAATGGACAGCGGCGCCCGCGCATCGAGGCCATGCGTCATCTGCGCCCGGGCTTGAAGTTCGCCATCGAGCCCAATTCGACCTTTACCGACGTGGATGGCAAAAGCGCTGACCTGGGCATCGTCTACGGCTTGGATGGCCAATATGCCCATTCCCGCACCAGCCTGATTTGTCCTCGGGTGTTTCCGATCTGTTCCCCCGATTATCTGGCCAGCGTCGAGCCCATCGATAGCCCCGCGGACCTGGTGAAGCACAACCTGATTCACGTCGATGACGGCGAGTGGTGGAACCTGTGGTTCGCCGCCAACGACCTCGACATCCACCTCAATTCGGACATGCTCTACGTCAACCGGAAGCGGTAATCCGCGCCTGAGAAGTCCTGGCGGACTCAACTCAAGCGGAAGCGCCCGGTGTTGTCGCTTAAGGCTTTGCTGCCTTGACTCAGGGTGTCCGCTGCCTGGTTCACCGCGCGGGCACCTTCGAGCAAACGTAGTGCTGCCTGATCGACCTGCTGGATATTACCGCTGACCTCGTCGGCGGTACTGGCCTGCTCTTCCACCGCCGTGGCGATGTGCGCCAGGGTATCGGTGACACTCTGCACGGCACTGGCGATTTCCCCGAGTCGTTCACCAAGGCCGGTGACCGCTTGTGCATCGCTCTGTGCCTGACTGCACGCGGCTTGCATCAGGCTGACGGCCTCATTCACGGTATTGCGCAGGCTGTCGACCGTGCCGGCAATCTGCGCGGTCGAAGATTGTGTACGTTGCGACAGGCTGCGCACTTCATCGGCTACCACCGCAAATCCGCGACCCTGTTCGCCGGCCCGTGCCGCTTCGATTGCAGCGTTTAGCGCCAGCAGGTTGGTCTGCTCGGCGACGCCGCGAATGGTGTCGACCACCAGTTGAATCTGCTGTCCTTGCTCGCTGACCCGGCCCAGTGCCGCAGCGGTCTCGTTCAGTCGTTGATTGAGCTGCTGGATACTCGCGGTGGTGCGCTGGCTGTCACGGCTGCTGTCGGCGGCAATGCGCCGGGTGTGCTGGGCGCTGCCGGACGCCTGTTCGCAACTGTGGGCCACCCCTTGTGAGGTGGCGGCCAGTTGCGTTGCCGCCGCGGCAATCTGGCTGATCTGCAACTGCTGGGCTTCGACTTCGCCCAGGGCATCGCTGGAATGATGGTTGAGGGTTTGCACCGCGTTGCTCAGTTGCAGGGTTTCGTGATCCACCCCTTGCAGGCTGGTGCGCAGTTGCACCACGGCGACGTTCAGCGCGGTGCTGATGACCGCCAGTTCGTCCCGGCCTTGAACCTGCACTTGCAGGCTCAGATTGCCATCGCGCAGGGCCTCGGCCAGCACCGTGATGCCGCTGGCACTGCGGCGGATCGAGGCCTGCAAACAGATGAACAGATACAGCGCAGCCAGCAGCAGGCAGCCGAACACGGCGGCCACCACAATGAACTGGCGGATCGCTGAGCCGTGGTAGTAATCCAGGCGTTGATCCAGCGACACCAGCGACTGCTGGCGCAGCGAGGCGAGGTCGGAGAGCAGGGCATCGAGACTGCGTTCGAAGTCCTCCGGCTTGAGGTTGATGCTGCCGCCGAACACGCCGTCATCCAGCACCTTCAGGCCGGCATCGAGGCGCTTGAGGCTGTCATGGTATTGCCCGGCCCAGGTTTGCAGGGCGCTGGGCAGGCGTGCTTCGAGCAGGCCAGCCGTTTTCACAAGCTGCTCTCGCGCATCACCGATGCGGCTGCGCAGGTCGCGCAGTTGCAGGCGGCTTTGCAGGGTGAACTGCCCGGACACTACCGAGGCTTGCCCCACCGCCGCCAGGCGACCGACCCGCTCGATCAGGTCCGGCGCATGCTGGGTGGAAATCTGCGTCAGCAAATAAGTTTCCAGCCACGGCGCCAGCGTGAGGCGGTTGTCCATGGCGATCTGCTCGCGCAAGGCTTGCAGGGCGCTCAGGGCGTTGGTGAAGCGATCATAGCCATCCGGCCACCAGCCAACGCTGCTCAGGCTTTTTGAGTCGAGGCCGTCGAGGGCGGTTTGCAGGGCCTGGTAACGGGTCAGCGTCTCAGCTTCTGCACTTTCTTTTTGCAGGGCCTGGCCCAACTCGGCAGTGGCCTGGCTGACGGCGGGCTGAACCGCATCGAAGGCGGCCATCGCGGCGAGGGTGGCCGGCGTTGGCTGGCGATTGGTTTCCGTGGCGCGCCATCGGGCAGCGCGATCACGCTGGGCGGCTAGCAGGTCATCCAGCGCATCGAGCGCAAGCAGTTGCCGCACCCCGGCGCGTTCGCCGGAGATCAGGCTGAGTTTGTCGCGATAGTCCTGGCCGATCATCCACAGGCTGCCGGCCAGCGGCAGGATAAACAGCAGAAACAACAGCTGGAATTTGCGTGCGAAGCCAAAACGCCCCAGCAGCCCGATCCCCGGTGATAAAAAAGCCTGCATGCCCCAAGACTCCTCTGGACACCACGCACTATTGGCGTGCGTCGGAGGTTGTCGCCCCCCGACTCGTGCCCTCTAAAAAGGCCTCGAAAGTTCACCCTTGTCCGCTCTGTAGGCCGACTCTGTAGCGAAACTTCCCATTGTCGGTCTCCTTTGTAAGGAAGCCGCGTTCAAGCCGACAAGGAAGGCAAGATTCAGACCATGGCTTTGCGCCATCAAGGTCGTGGCGATGAAAATCGAAGTCGTTAGCAGGCTAAGGGGATGGCGTTGCCGCACTGAAAAATGGCACATTGACGTACCTGCACGTTTGTACCTCCTGTGGTTTGGAAACTCCCATGGCTATCAGCAACGCCCAGACCGGCTCAGTGCCGGCGTCCGCTACGCCCCAAAGCAGTCCCCTGGTGATGCGCATCATCGGCGCGGTGGCGCTGGCACACTTGATCAACGACCTGATCCAGTCGGTGCTGCCGTCGATCTATCCGATGCTCAAGGCCAACTATGGCCTGACCTTTACTCAGGTCGGCCTGATCACCCTGACGTTCCAGTTGACGGCCTCGCTGCTGCAGCCGTGGGTCGGTTACTACACCGACCGCCATCCCAAGCCGTGGTTGTTGCCAGCGGGGACGGTCTGCACCCTGGTCGGCATTCTGATGATGTCGATGGTCGGCAGCTTTCCTTTGATTCTGCTGGCGGCGGGGCTGATCGGCATCGGTTCATCGACCTTCCACCCGGAGGCGTCCCGCGTGGCGCGCCTGGCTTCGGGCGGGCGCTTCGGGCTGGCGCAATCGACCTTCCAGGTCGGCGGTAACGCAGGCTCGGCGTTCGGTCCGTTGCTGGCGGCTGCGATCATCATTCCCTACGGCCAGGGGCACGTGGCCTGGTTCGGCCTGTTCGCGGTGTTTGCGCTGTTCGTGCTCTACCGGATCAGCCGCTGGTACGCCAACCACTTGAACCTGTTCAAGCTCAAGCAAGGCCAGGCGGCGACTCACGGCCTGTCCAAGGGTCGAGTCACCAGTGCGCTGGTGGTACTCGGGTTGCTGGTGTTCTCCAAGTATTTCTACATGTCGAGCCTCACCAGCTACTTCACCTTCTACCTGATCGAGAAGTTCGACCTGTCGGTGGCCAGTTCGCAGTTGCACCTGTTCCTGTTTCTCGGCGCGGTCGCAGCGGGGACGTTCTTTGGCGGGCCGATCGGCGACAAGATCGGGCGCAAGGCGGTGATCTGGTTCTCGATCCTCGGCGTTGCACCCTTCACATTGCTGCTACCCCATGTCGACCTGTTCTGGACCAGCATCCTGAGCGTAGTCATCGGCTTCATCCTCGCCTCGGCGTTCTCGGCGATCGTTGTGTATGCCCAGGAACTGGTGCCAGGTAATGTCGGGATGATCGCCGGGGTGTTCTTCGGCTTGATGTTCGGCTTCGGCGGGATTGGCGCGGCGTTGCTCGGGCATCTGGCGGACATGCACGGCATCGAGTACGTGTACTACCTGTGTTCGTTCCTGCCGTTGTTCGGAGTGTTGGCGATCTTCCTGCCGCGAACCAAAAAGGCCTGACTCGACACAAATCCCGCTGTGGGAGCGGGCTTGCTCGCGAATGCGGTTCGTCAGCCACATGTACTTCGACTGACACTCCCTCTTCGCGAGCAAGCCCGCTCCCACAATGGGGCGCAGGTGTGGCGGATGATTATTTCAGGCACAAAAAAGCCGCGTATCAAACGCGGCTTTTTCTTGATGTGTGGCTTACACGTTGAAGCGGAAGTGCATCACGTCGCCGTCTTTGACGATGTAATCCTTGCCTTCCAGGCGCCATTTACCGGCTTCCTTGGTACCGGCTTCGCCCTTGTACTGGATGAAGTCGTTGTAGGCAATCACTTCGGCGCGGATGAAGCCTTTCTCGAAGTCGGTGTGGATCACGCCAGCCGCTTGAGGTGCGGTGGCACCGACGCGCACGGTCCAGGCGCGGACTTCTTCGACACCGGCGGTGAAGTAGGTCTGCAGGTGCAGCATTTCGTAGCCGGCGCGGATCACGCGGTTCAGGCCAGGCTCTTCGAGGCCCAAGGCTTCGAGGAACATGTCTTTTTCTTCGCCGTCATCGAGCTCGGCGATTTCCGCTTCGATCTTGTTGCACACCGGTACCACCACGGCGCCTTCTTCTTCGGCGATGGCGCGGACCACGTCCAGGTGCGGGTTGTTCTCGAAACCGTCTTCAGCGACGTTGGCGATGTACATGACCGGCTTGGTGGTCAGCAGGTGGAAGCCCTTGATCACCGCTCTTTCGTCGGCACCCATGTTCTTCATCAGGCTACGTGCAGGCTTGCCTTCGGTGAAGTGGGCGATCAGTTGCTCCAGCAGGCCTTTCTGGACCACTGCATCCTTGTCACCGCCCTTGGCGTTACGCGCGACTTTCTGCAGTTGCTTCTCGCAGCTGTCGAGGTCGGCGAAGATCAGCTCCAGGTCGATGATTTCGATGTCGCGTTTCGGGTCGACGCTGTTGGAGACGTGAATCACGTTCTCGTCTTCGAAGCAGCGGACCACATGGGCGATGGCATCGGTCTCACGGATGTTGGCCAGGAACTTGTTGCCCAGGCCTTCACCTTTCGATGCACCGGCAACCAGGCCCGCGATGTCGACGAACTCCATGGTGGTCGGCAGGATGCGCTTCGGATTGACGATGGCTGCCAGGGCTTCCAGACGCGGATCCGGCATCGGCACGATACCGCTGTTCGGTTCGATGGTGCAGAAGGGGAAGTTCTCGGCCGCGATCCCGGATTTGGTCAGGGCGTTGAACAGGGTGGACTTGCCGACGTTAGGCAGACCGACGATGCCGCAATTGAATCCCATGGTGTTTTCCCCGAGGAGTGAGTCAGGCCTTCTGGCTGTGCAGGTTTTTCATCGCTCGGTTCCATTCCCCGGCGAGGATATCCGGCAGCACGCCGAGGGCAAAGTCGATGCTGGCATCGAGTTTTTCCTGTTCGGCGCGTGGCGCACGACCCAGGACGAAATTTGAAACCATACTGGCAACGCCCGGGTGGCCAATGCCAAGCCGCAAGCGATGAAAGGTATTCTGGTTGCCCAGTTGCGCGATGATGTCGCGCAACCCGTTATGACCGCCATGGCCGCCGCCCACTTTGAGTTTGGCAACGCCCGGAGGCAGATCGAGTTCGTCGTGCGCCACGAGGATTTCTTCGGGCTTGATGCGGAAGAAACCGGCGAGTGCCGCTACGGCCTGGCCGCTGCGGTTCATGTACGTGGTGGGAATCAGCAGACGAACATCCTGACCCTGGTGCGAAAAGCGCCCGGTCAGGCCGAAATATTTGCGGTCCGCCACAAGGTTCACGCCTTGTGCGTTCGCGATGCGCTCAATAAAAAGGGCCCCTGCGTTATGCCGGGTCTGTTCGTATTCAGCGCCTGGATTTCCCAGGCCAACGATCAGTTTAATGGCAGTCACGATAGGGGCCCTTCCTTGGAGTGGTGGATAACATCGCCGCAATCAGGGAGAGCGGCGAAAGTGGACGAAAATTGCTCATTTACCATGATGTAAACTCCGCGTTCTCGCCCGCTTTCTCGCTATGCTCTAGTCCGCGATGTTTCCGGTCACTCCGGCGTACAGAGTAAAATTACTCTGCAGCGCCTTCTGCAGCTTCTGGAGCAACACGTGGAGCGTGGACGTTGGCAACAGCCTTGTCATCACCGTGTGCCAGAGCAACGAACTCAACGCCTTTAGGAGCCTTGAGGTCCGACAGGTGAATGATCGAACCGATTTCAGCGTTAGCCAGGTCGACTTCGATGAACTCAGGCAGATCTTTCGGCAGGCAGGAAACTTCGATCTCGGCAACAACGTGCGAGATTTCGCCGCCTTTCTTGGTCGGTGCTTCTTCGTTGATGAAGTGCACTGGAACGATAGCGGTCAGTTTCTGGCCAGCGACTACGCGTACGAAGTCAGCGTGCATCACGTGGCCTTTGGCCGGGTGACGCTGCAGGGCTTTGATCACGACGTTCTGCTTGGTGCCACCAACGTTCAGCTCGATGATGTGGCTGTAAGCCGCTTCGTTTTCGAGCAGTTTGGCAACTTCTTTGGCCAGCATGCTGATGGATTCAGGGGCTTTGTCGCCACCGTAAACTACAGCTGGAACCAGGCTTGCGAGACGACGCAGGCGGCGGCTCGCACCTTTCCCCAGGTCGGAACGCACTTCAGCATTCAGAGTAAAATCGTTCATGTTGTATCTCCAAAATAACCACACTCGCCCCAGCGTTTGCGACCAGCGCTAAAGGCGATATGGGCAAAAAAGCCCCGCCCCGACAGGAATGCCGGGGCGGGGCGCTTTTCGTCAACGAGACATTTCGAGAAGGGCAGGGCCCTTAGCGGAACATCGCGCTGATCGATTCTTCATTGCTGATGCGGCGGACCGCCTCGGCAACTACCGGTGCGATATCCAGTTGGCGGATACGCGCACAGGCTTGTGCTGCAGCGGACAGCGGGATGGTGTTGGTCACCACCAGCTCGTCCAGCACGGAATTTTCAATGTTTTCGATCGCCCGACCCGACAGCACAGGGTGCGTGCAGTAGGCGAAAACCTTGGCAGCGCCATGCTCTTTCAGGGCCTTGGCCGCGTGGCACAGGGTGCCGGCGGTATCGACCATGTCATCGACCAGAATACAGGTACGCCCTTCGACATCACCGATGATATGCATCACTTCAGAGTGATTGGCTTTCTCACGGCGTTTGTCGATGATCCCGAGATCCACGCCCAGGGATTTGGCAACGGCACGTGCACGCACGACGCCGCCAATGTCCGGGGACACGATCATCAGGTTTTCGAAGCGCTGATCTTCGATGTCATCCACCAGAACCGGGGAGCCGTAGATGTTATCTACCGGAATATCGAAGAAACCCTGGATTTGGTCAGCATGCAGATCAACCGTGAGAACACGGTCGATGCCGACAACGGTAAGCATGTCAGCCACGACTTTCGCGCTGATAGCCACACGTGCGGAACGCGGACGGCGATCCTGACGGGCATAACCAAAGTAAGGAATAACAGCAGTGATACGAGTAGCCGAGGAGCGGCGGAAGGCATCAGCCATCACTACCAGTTCCATCAGGTTATCGTTGGTCGGAGCGCAAGTCGGCTGAATAATGAAGACGTCTTTACCGCGGACGTTTTCATTGATCTCGGCTGTAATTTCGCCGTCGGAGAATTTACCGACAGAGATGTCACCGAGAGGGATATGCAGCTGACGTACGACACGCCGAGCCAGATCGGGGTTAGCGTTCCCCGTAAAGACCATCATCTTGGACACGCGCAGTACCTGAAGGCTGAGGGTAACCTGGATGAGTATAGGAAAATGGCAGGGGCGGCTGGATTCGAACCAACGCATGGCAGGATCAAAACCTGCTGCCTTACCGCTTGGCGACGCCCCTGTATCTGTTGCAACGATTACCCAGTAATCGGTTCCTTTAGAGCAGACTTTGCAGCTTGCGATGCAACATCGAAACGTTGCTTCCTTTTGCTACAAACCCTGTAAGGGTCTCTGTAAGAAGGGCCGAGACTTTATCAGCTTCAGCTTTGCTTGGGAAGCCCCCAAACACACAACTTCCAGTTCCGGTGAGTTTTGCTTCGGTAAATTTACCTAACAAATTCAAAGCGTTACGTACCTCTGGATAACGCCTTGTTACCACCGGCAAGCAGTCATTTCGACTGTTTCCCTTGGGAACGGGGCGCACTTTAATGGGAGGAGTGTTACGTGTCAACAACGGATCTGAAAAAATTTCTGCCGTACTTACAGAGACTTGCGGCACCAGCACCAGATACCACGGTTCTTCCGGGTCGACAGGGGTCAGTTTCTCCCCCACGCCCTCGGCGAAAGCCGCGTGGCCACGCACGAAAACCGGGACGTCGGCGCCCAGCGTCAACCCCAGCCCGGCCAGGCGATCTTCATCCCAGCCCAATTGCCACAGATGATTCAAGCCAAGCAAAGTCGTTGCGGCATTCGAGCTGCCGCCGCCGATGCCGCCGCCCATGGGCAGGATCTTGTCGATCCAGATATCGACGCCCAGCGAGCAAGCGGATTGCTCCTGAAGTTTTCTGGCGGCCGTGACGATCAGGTTGCTGTCGTGGGGCACGCCCGGGAACTCGGTGTGCAATTGAATGACACCGTCATCGCGCAGGGCATAGGTGATTTCGTCGCCATAATCGAGAAACTGAAACATCGTCTGCAGTTCGTGGTAGCCGTCTTCGCGGCGACCGAGGATGTGCAGCATCAAATTGAGTTTGGCCGGAGACGGCAAAGTCAGGCGATTGGCTGGCATGTCATGATCCCAGTTTGCGTGGTTGCCAAGCCTTGATCACCAGTGTGACGTCAAGGTCGGTGCCATGCAGCTTGATGCGCTCGGGCAGCCAGTAGCCATTTTGCTGCGTGTAGTCGGTGTATTCGACCTGCCAGCCATCCTGCTCGAGGTTGGCCAGGCGACTGTCGGTATCCAGTGTCAGGCGACTTTTGCTGTCGGGTGCCGGGAGCCCGCGCACCCACCAGGCCAGGTTGGACACCGGCAATTTCCAGCCCAGCTGTTCTTCGAGCAGCACTTCCGGGTTCGGCGCGTCGTAGCGTCCCTGGTTGGCGACTTCCAGCGATACCTTACCCGGACGTCCGGTCAGGCGAGCGGCGCCGCGGCCCAGTGGTCCGGACAGGCGAATGTCGTAGTAATCCTGGCGCTGCAACCAGAACAGCGTGCCGCTGCCCGAGTCTTTCGGGGCGCGGATGCCGATCTTGCCATCTATCTGCCAGCCATCGAGGCCGGTCAGTTGCTGTTTGTGCTCGCGCCATTGGGCGGCGTTGCCGTGACCCTCGACCGATTCGCGTGGACCCAGGCCCGCACAGCCGGCGAGCAGGGCGATAAAACTGAAAACGATGAAATGGCGCAAAAACATAATCTTAAAGAGTCTCTGATCCGGTCAGGCGTTTGATGGTGCCGCGCAGGGTCGGGCTGTCAGGCTGTTCCTTGAGGAACTTGCCCCAGACTTGTCTGGCTTCACGCTGCTTGCCATTGGCCCACAGGACTTCGCCCAGGTGAGCGGCGACTTCCTGGTCGGGGAAGCGTTCCAGGGCTTGGCGCAGCAGGCGCTCGGCCTCGTCGAGATTGCCCATGCGGTAATTCACCCAGCCAAGGCTGTCGAGTACCGCCGGGTCTTCCGGACTGATCCGGTGTGCCTGTTCGATCAGGGCCTTGGCTTCGGCGTAGCGCGTGGTGCGGTCAGACAGGGTGTAGCCGAGGGCGTTCAACGCCATGGCATTGTCCGGGTCGCGCTTGATGATCGCGCGCAGGTCTTTTTCCATCTGCGCCAGGTCATTGCGTTTTTCCGCCTGCATGGCGCGGGTGTAGAGCAGGTTCAAATCGTCCGGATATTGCTGCAAGGCTTGTTGCAGAACGTTCCAGGCCTTGTCGCCCTGATTGTTGGCGGACAGGGTTTCGACTTCGATCAGGTACAACTGGATCGCGTAATCCGGCTGCTCGTCGCGCTCTGCCGCCAGTTTGCGTTGGGCTTCGGCGGTCCTGCCGTTGTCGATCAGGATGTCGGTCTGACGCAATTGCGCCGGCAGGTAGTCGCTGCCCGGGCCTACCTTGGCGTATTCGATCAGCGCGCCTTGCGGGTCGTTCTGTTCTTCGGCGATGCGGCCGAGGTTCAGGTGCGCCGAGTCGACGTGGCTTTCCCGGGCGATCAGGTCTTCAAGATAACCCTTGGCCTCGTTCCAGGCCTTGGCTTCCAGGCAGACCAGTGCCAGGGAGTAACGCAGTTCGTCGTCTTCCGGGTATTGCTGGACCAGGCTCGAGAACTCGGCCTTGGCGTCGTCCATGCGGTCCTGTTCAACCAGCATCCGCGCGTAAGTCAGGCGCAGGCGCTTGTCGTCCGGGTATTTCTTGATGCTTTTTTGCAGCAACGGCAAGGCCTCGTCACCGCGATCGAGGGTTTGCAGCAGGCGTGCGCGCAACAGGATCGGTGCGATTTCGCCGTCGTCCGGCGGATTGTCTTCCAGCAGCTTCAACGCGCCTTTGGCGTCGCCGTCCTGTTGCATCAGCAAGGCCTTGCCGAAAATCAGCTGGCTGTTGTCCGGATGACGCTGCAACAAACGGTCGAAACTTGTCATCAACCCGTTGCGGGTGTCCTGGTCGGTGTCGGCCGCGGACAGCGCAAGGAAATCGAAATGGGTGTCGCCCTTGCCTTGCAGGACTTTCTCCATATAGACCATGGAGTCGTCATAGCGCCCGGCGCGTGCCAATTGCACGGCGGCGGCGCGTTGCGCTTCGAGGTCGTCGGGGGCGTTCCTGGCCCAGATCAGCGCGGTATCCAGGGCTGCCTGATCGGCGCCCAGATATTCTGCGATACGAAATGCCCGCTCGGAGATGCCCGGATCCTGGGTATTGATGGCCTGGGTCACATAGTTGTCCAGGGCAATGTCGAAACGATTGCGTTGGCCAGCCAGTTCGGCGCTCAACAGGCTGTAGATGGTTTCCTCGCTGAATGAGCTGTAGACCTTGGGCTTTTCAGGGGCCGGGGTGCTGTCTTCAACCGGCGGCGCACTGTCCGACGAAACGGGTGCCAAGGCCTGGCAGCCGCTGAGGAAGACAAGAGCGAGGAGCAACGCGGAGGATCTATTCATATAGGAAGAGGACGACTAACCTGCGGTCGGATCATCATGACACAAGCTTTCGGCCAAACATAACCGGCCCGGCAATTTACCTGCCAACCCGATCCGGATCACCCTGATGCCTGTGTAAACGAGAACTGCTCGCAACCCGCGGCAGCGCCTGATGGCGCGATAGATATCGAGTAGTTGTTCTGACTCCGTCGAAGTAGGACAATTGTCGGCTTCACGTCACCATCAGCGACTTTGAATGGCCTTCCTTGCACTCGGTATTAACCACAAGACTGCTTCAGTAGACGTCCGCGAGCGCGTGGCTTTTACCCCTGAGCAGCTGGTTGAGGCCTTGCAGCAGCTCTGCCGACTCACCGACAGCCGCGAAGCTGCGATCCTCTCCACCTGCAATCGCAGTGAACTCTATATAGAACAGGATCACCTGTCGGCGGAGATCGTGCTGCGCTGGCTGGCCGAATATCATCATTTGAGCTACGACGAGCTGCGCGAAAGCGCCTATGTGCATGAAGATGATGCGGCAGTTCGTCACATGATGCGGGTCGCTTCCGGGCTCGACTCGCTGGTGTTGGGCGAACCGCAGATTCTCGGCCAGATGAAATCGGCCTATGCCGTGGCCCGCGAGGCCGGGACTATCGGGCCATTGCTCGGGCGCTTGTTCCAGGCCACGTTCAATGCGGCCAAGCAGGTGCGCACCGACACGGCCATCGGCGAGAACCCGGTGTCGGTGGCGTTTGCCGCGGTGAGCCTGGCCAAGCAGATTTTCAGCGACCTGCAACGCAGCCAGGCCTTGTTGATCGGCGCCGGCGAGACCATCACTCTGGTCGCCCGCCATCTGCATGACCTGGGTGTAAAACGCATAGTGGTCGCCAACCGTACCCTGGAGCGCGCGAGCATCCTGGCCGAGCAGTTTGGCGCCCATGCGGTGTTGTTGTCGGATATTCCGGCAGAGCTGGTACGCAGCGATATCGTCATCAGTTCCACCGCCAGCCAGTTGCCGATCCTGGGCAAGGGGGCGGTGGAAAGCGCCTTGAAACTGCGCAAGCACAAACCGATCTTCATGGTGGATATCGCTGTTCCGCGAGACATCGAGCCAGAAGTCGGCGAACTGGACGACGTTTACCTCTATAGCGTCGACGATCTCCACGAAGTGGTCGCCGAGAACCTCAAGAGCCGTCAGGGCGCAGCCCAGGCCGCCGAAGAGATGGTCTCGGTCGGCGCCGAAGATTTCATGGTCCGCCTGCGCGAGCTGGCGGCGGTGGACGTGCTCAAGGCCTATCGTCAACAGAGCGAACGCCTGCGCGACGAAGAACTGCAAAAGGCCCAGCGCATGCTGGCCAACGGCAGCAGTGCCGAAGAGGTGCTGGTGCAACTGGCTCGCGGGCTGACCAACAAACTGTTGCACGCACCGAGCGTGCAGTTGAAAAAGCTCTCTGCCGAAGGTCGCCTGGATGCGCTGGCGATGGCCCAGGAACTCTTTGCCCTCGGTGAGGGCTCATCGGATAGCTTTTCGGATAAAAAACCGCAATGAAAGCGTCACTGCTCAATAAGCTGGATATCCTCCAGGACCGTTTCGAGGAATTGACTGCCCTGCTGGGCGACGGCGAGGTCATTTCCGATCAGAACAAATTCCGCACCTATTCCAAGGAGTACGCGGAAGTTGAACCGATCGTGGGCGCCTATAAAGAACTGCTGAAAGTGCAGGACGACCTTGAAGGCGCCCAGGCACTGCTCAAGGACAGCGACCCGGACATGCGTGAAATGGCCGTGGAAGAAGTCCGCGAAGCCAAGGAGCGTCTGGTCACGCTCGAAGCCGACCTGCAGCGCATGCTGCTGCCCAAGGACCCGAACGACGGGCGCAACGTGTTCCTCGAGATCCGTGCCGGTACCGGCGGTGACGAAGCGGCGATTTTCTCCGGCGACCTGTTCCGCATGTATTCGCGTTACGCCGAGCGTCGTGGCTGGCGGGTGGAGATCCTCTCGGAAAACGAGGGTGAGCACGGCGGCTATAAAGAGGTGATTGCCCGGGTCGAGGGCGACAACGTCTATGGCAAGCTGAAGTTCGAATCCGGCGCACACCGTGTGCAGCGGGTTCCGGCGACCGAGTCCCAGGGCCGCATCCACACCTCGGCCTGCACCGTGGCGGTACTGCCCGAGCCGGACGAACAGGAAGCCATCGAGATCAACCCGGCGGACCTGCGCATCGACACCTATCGCTCCTCCGGCGCCGGTGGCCAGCACGTCAACAAGACCGACTCGGCGATCCGTATCACGCACTTGCCGTCCGGCATCGTGGTCGAGTGCCAGGAAGAGCGTTCGCAGCACAAGAACCGCGCACGGGCGATGTCCTGGTTGTCGGCCAAGCTGAACGATCAGCAAACCTCCGCCGCGGCCAACGCCATCGCCAGCGAGCGCAAGTTGCTGGTCGGCTCCGGCGACCGATCCGAGCGCATCCGCACCTATAATTTTGCCCAGGGCCGGGTCACCGACCACCGGGTCAACCTGACCTTGTATTCCCTCGACGAGATCCTCGCCGGCGGTGTCGAGGCGGTGATCGAGCCGTTGCTGGCCGAGTACCAGGCCGATCAACTGGCAGCGATAGGTGAGTAAATGACGATCATTGCCAGTTTGTTGCGCGCCGCCGATCTACCCGACTCCCCGACGGCGCGTCTGGATGCCGAACTGCTGCTGGCGGCGGCCTTGGGCAAGTCCCGCAGTTTCCTGCACACCTGGCCGGAGCGTATCGTGCCGAGTGAAGCGGCACTGACGTTCGCCGAATATTTGCAGCGCCGACGCAGCGGTGAGCCGGTGGCCTATATCCTCGGCCAGCAGGGTTTCTGGAAGCTGGACCTGGAAGTGGCGCCGCACACGCTGATCCCGCGCCCCGACACCGAGTTGCTGGTGGAAGCCGCACTGGAACTGCTGCCGGCCACTCCCGCCAAGGTACTCGACCTCGGCACCGGCAGCGGCGCGATTGCCCTGGCCCTGGCCAGCGAACGTCCGGCCTGGAACGTCACTGCCGTGGATCGCGTGCTGGAAGCCGTGGCCCTGGCCGAGCGCAATCGCCAGCGTCTGCACCTGAACAACGCCACCGTGCTGAGCAGCCATTGGTTCAGCGCCTTGGAAGGCCAGCGTTTTCAACTGATCATCAGTAATCCGCCCTACATCTCAGCGGCCGATCCGCATCTGGTCGAGGGCGATGTGCGCTTCGAACCGGCAAGCGCCCTGGTGGCCGGTGTCGACGGGCTCGACGATCTGCGCCTGATCGTCGCCCAGGCACCGGACCATCTGGAGGCCGGTGCCTGGCTGATGCTCGAGCACGGCTATGATCAGGCCGAGGCGGTCCGCGATTTGCTGCTGACCCGGGGTTTTGAAGAAGTCCACAGCCGTACCGATCTGGGCGGTCATCAACGCATCAGTCTGGGGCGCCTGCCGTGCTGAATGATCAGGAGTTGCTGCGTTACAGCCGGCAGATTCTGCTGCAACACATCGATATCGACGGTCAGTTGCGGCTCAAGGAGAGCCGCGTATTAATCGTCGGTCTTGGCGGCCTTGGCGCGCCAGTGGCTCTGTATCTGGCGGCCGCCGGCGTTGGCGAGTTGCACCTGGCGGACTTCGACACGGTCGACCTGACCAACCTGCAACGCCAGATCATTCACGACACCGACAGCGTCGGCATGACCAAGGTCGATTCGGCGCTCAAGCGCCTGACCGCGATCAATCCCGAGATTCAACTGGTCGCCCATCGTTCGGCGCTGGATGAGGATTCCCTGGCCGCCGTGGTGGCCGGGGTAGATCTGGTCCTCGATTGTTCCGACAATTTTTCCACCCGTGAAGCGGTCAATGCCGCTTGCGTAGCCGCCGGCAAACCGCTGGTCAGCGGTGCGGCGATTCGCCTCGAAGGTCAACTGTCGGTGTTCGATCCGCGTCGGCCGGAGAGTCCGTGCTACCACTGTTTGTATGGGCACGGCAGCGAAGCCGAGCTGACATGCAGCGAGGCCGGCGTGGTCGGTCCGCTGGTGGGGCTGGTCGGCAGTCTGCAAGCGCTCGAAGCACTGAAGTTGCTGGCCGGATTCGGCGAGCCGCTGGTGGGGCGCCTGTTGTTGATCGATGCCTTGGGCACGCGCTTCCGTGAGTTGCGGGTCAAGCGTGATCCGGGTTGCAGTGTCTGTGGGTCGAAACATGCGTGAAGCGCCGATTGGCGTGTTCGACTCCGGTGTCGGGGGGCTCTCGGTACTGGCCGAGATCCAGCGATTGCTGCCCAATGAGTCTCTGTTGTATGTCGCCGACTGCGGGAATGTTCCCTACGGCGAGAAAACCCCGGAGTTTATCCAGCAACGTTGCAGCGTGATGGCCGACTTCTTTCGGCAACAGGGCGCCAAGGCCCTGGTGCTGGCGTGCAACACGGCGACGGTTGCCGGTGTCGCCGACTTGCGTCGCGACTATCCGCAATGGCCCATCGTCGGCATGGAGCCGGCGGTCAAGCCGGCCGCCGCCGCAACCCGCTCCGGTGTGGTGGGGGTGCTGGCCACTACCGGTACCTTGCAGAGTGCCAAGTTCGCCGCATTGCTCGACCGTTTCGCCACGGACGTGAAGGTGATCACCCAGCCCTGTCCCGGGCTTGTAGAGCTGATTGAAAGCGGCGACCTGCGCAGCCCCGAGTTGCGCCAGCTGTTGGCCGGGTATGTTCGGCCACTGCTGGCCGCCGGAGCGGACACCCTGATTCTCGGCTGTACCCATTACCCCTTTCTCAAGCCGTTGCTGCGGCAGATGATCCCCGATGACATCAGCCTGATCGACACCGGCGCCGCCGTCGCACGGCAACTTCAACGTCTGCTGGCCGAAGGCGAGCTGCTCGCCGAGGGCCCGGTCCGTGAGGCGCAGTTCTGGACCAGCGCTGATCCGCTACATTTCAGAAATATCTTGCCGATACTGTGGAATACCTCTGGTGTTGTGCGAAGCTTCAACAGGTAGAAGGCTGTCCGGGGGGAATACGAAGAGTCGGGTGAACTTCTGATAAATCGCTGACTTCTATAGTTTTGCAGAGTTTGGCAACAAAAAAACCATACGAAATCGTTCACAAAAGGAAGTTTCAAGTGAAGCGACTATTCTGCTTGGCCGCGATTGCGGCCGCACTGATGGGGCACACTTTTACCGCGCAGGCGGCAGGTGTGGAGTTCGCGGTTGGTCAGACCAGCGATTCGACCATGACGTATCGGCTGGGCATGCAATTCGATTGGGATCAGAGCTGGTTGCAGAGTGATACTGGTCGCGTGACCGGTTACTGGAGCGGCGCCTACACCTATTGGGAAGGCGACAAGACGTCGAGCAATAACAGCCTGTCGTTCTCCCCGGTGTTCGTTTACGAGTTTGCCGGCCAGAATGTCAAGCCCTACGTTGAAGCAGGCATTGGCGTGGCGGCGTTCTCCAATACGCGAATCGAAGACAACAACCTGGGCAGTTCTTTCCAGTTTGAAGACCGGTTCGGTTTTGGCCTGCGCTTCAATGGCGGCCACGAAGTCGGGGTCCGCGCGACGCACTATTCCAACGCCGGGCTCGCCAGTTCCAACGATGGTGTAGAAAGCTACTCGCTGCATTACACGTTGCCGTTGTAAGCACCGACGCTGCACTAAATGTGGGAGCGGGCTTGCTCGCGAAAGCAGTGGATCAGCCGAAACTGTAATCGACTGACCTGACGCTTTCGCGAGCAAGCCCGCTCCCACATTGGTATTGGGACAACTTCAGACTAGCGATACGCCGTCGAAATCCCCTGGCGTTCGTCGATGCACTCCGGTGCACCCATTTCGAACTCCCGGCAGATCAGCGGGCGTTTTTCGTAGATGGTGCACATCATCGTGTTGCGATCCAGCGCGGCACACCAACCGTCATCCAGGCGCAGCATCACTTCCCCGCCCCAGTCATCGGTATCGATGAACCGTTCAGGCACACCCGTATCGGTGATCAGCATGACTTCGAGCTGGCAGCAGCAGGCTGCGCAGGTCGAGCAGGTGACCGCGGGTTCCGCGATTTGCGTATGGGGGATGGTTTTCATGGCGCGCAGTGTAAGGCAGTCGCCGGGTGCTGTGTGAAAGGTCTGACGGACGCTCAAGGATCGGAACGTCCGGGATGCCGCTGCCGAAGCTGGCGCTTTTTACGGTTAATCCTTGATCGGCGGCTGGCTGCGCACCATGGGTTTGCCGATCTCCAGTTTCACTTGGTCCGGCCGTCTGGAGAGCGGCCAGAGGGCGGCCATGAACGCTGCCGGGAAAGCGATCTCCAACGGGCGGTCCTTGAGTTTGTCGAAGATGTGCCGCGCGGCTTTCTCCACCGGCCAGCTCAAGGCCATGGGGGAGTCGTTTTTCGCCGTCAGAGGCGCCTCGACAAAACCGGGGCTGATCACTGTGAGTTCTATGCCTTCCGGGGCCAGGTCAATGCGCAGGGATTCGAACAGATAACGCAGCCCGGCCTTCGAGGTGCCGCAGGCTTCTGCATTGGGCAGCGGCAGGTAGGTCACCGTACTGGCCATGGCTACCATATACGGTGCGGTGCCGGCCCGCAGCAAAGGCACGGCAGCGTCAATGCAATAGCTACTGGCCAACAGATTGGTACGCACCACGTGCTCGACAATCGACGCATCGAACTGCTTGGCATCCACGTACTCGCAGGTGCCGGCGTTGAGTATCACGGTGTCCAGCGAGCCCCAGTCCTCGGCAATCTGCTCGCCGATCTCACGTACGGTCTGGCTGTTGGTCAGGTCCCCGGCGACCACCAGCACCTGCCCCGGGTAACGTAGCGACAAGTCTTTGAGTGGTGCCACGGTGCGCGAACTGACGGCCAGGTGCGCACCGGTCTTGAGGATTTCTTCGGCAAGGGCGGCACCGATGCCGTTGCTTGCACCCGTCAGCCAGTATCGTCGTGCGAGTGTCCGACTCATCCCAATCTCCTTTTCAGCCGGGTAATTGCCCGGCCCAATACGGGTAATTGTCCATAATGCAAAGCCCCGGCATCGAAGTCATCCCGGTGGCGGTAATTCATGACCCTACGGCGGCGTATTGCCGCGAGGGCAGGTTTTTGAATGCCGTCAACGCACGCGTACGAGAAGTACTCAGGTCGACGATCGGTGAGGGGTAATCCACAACACCGAAAAGGCCGCCGAGATTGGCGGGGTTGTGCACGTCTTTTTTATTAAAGCCAGCCAGTTCCGGCAGCCATTGCTTGATGAATACGCCTTCGGGGTCGAATTTTTCCGACTGGCTCAACGGGTTGAAAATCCGGAAGTAAGGCGCCGGGTCGGTGCCGGTGGAGGAACTCCACTGCCAGCCACCATTGTTTGCCGCCAGGTCGCCATCGATCAGGTGACGCATGAAAAAGCGTTCGCCTTCGCGCCAGTCGATCAGCAGGTTTTTGGTCAGGAACATCGCCACCACCATGCGCAGGCGGTTATGCATCCAGCCGGTTGCCAACAGTTGGCGCATGGCGGCGTCGATGATTGGCAAGCCGGTACGCGCCTGTTGCCAGGCGGCCAGTTCTTCGGGGGCGTTGCGCCAGGCCAGCGCTTCGGTTTCCGGACGAAACGCGCGGTGCCGGGAAACCCGTGGGTAGCCCACCAGTATGTGTTTGTAGAACTCGCGCCACAGCAGTTCGTTGATCCAGGTGACGGCGCCGGTCTTGCCGCTTTCGAATTCACCCTGATTGCTGTTCAAGGCCGCGTGCAGGCATTGGCGCACAGAAATCACCCCGGCGGCCAGATAGGCTGAAAGCTGACTGGTGCCGGGCTTCGCCGGGAAGTCCCGTTCGCTTTGATAGTGCTCGATCTGCGCATCGCTAAAGCTGTCGAGGCGATGCCTGGCTTCGGCTTCGCCCGCCGGCCACAGGTTGCGCAGGTACTCATCGGGTGTTGCAAAACCGTCGACACTCAAGGGGAGCGCATCGCTGGCAATGTTCAGCGGCGCTTGTTTGTGCGGTGCGCGGACCAGGTTGGGCAGCGAGTGGTGCAATCGTTCGTAGCAGATTTTGCGGAACTGACTGAAGACCTGAAAGTAAGTGCCGGTCCGGGTCAGCACGCTCCCGGGCTTGAACAGCAATTGATCGAGGTAGCGGCGAACTTCGATGCCTTCGGCCTGTAGGGTCCGGGCAACTGCTGCATCGCGACGGGACTCGTGGATGCCGTATTCATCGTTGAGGTGTAACGCGTCGACCTGCCACTGTCGACACAGAGTCAGCAATATCTTGGGTGCATCATCCCAGCGCGGCGCCCGGCGGATCAGCAGAGGAATGTTCAGTTGCCCCAGTTCATGGCTCAACTGGCGCAGGTTACGCAGCCAGAAGTCCACTTTGCAGGGCGCATCGTCGTGTTCCAGCCATTGTTCCGGACTCAGCAGATACACCGCCATGCAGGGGCCGTTAGCCGCGGCGGCCGAGAGGGCGGTGTTGTCATGTAGGCGCAGGTCGCTGCGCAGCCAGATCAATTGCATTTTGTTATCCGCGGGATTCATTTAAATCAGCCCGTGCTGAACGAGTGCCTGATGTGCCGACAACGGATCTTCGGCCAGGTAAAAGTCAGCGATCTCGGCAGTACTGACGGACAACTCGGTTTGGTGGATGCATACCGTTGGTCCGGCAATCATTTTTGGGCAACTGACACCTTTGAAAAGTTTCGGCAACTGCGCCGGATTCAGGGCTTTGCTTGAGTACAGCAGAACCCCGCGGGGTTGCAGAAGTTCAACGGCCAATGCCAATTCACCGACAGGCAGCGGCCAGTCGAAGACCTCCACCGGGCAATCTGCGCTGCTGATCAGCCAGGCCGTGAGCCACAGGTGCGGCTCCATGGGCAGGTCCGAGTGGTTGACCAGCAGCAGCGGCGCGGTACGCAACTGACGATTGTTATGGTAGATGCGCGCACCGAACTTGCTGCGCAGCCAGGCACAAAAAAATCCTCGCTCCATCTGCGCCCCGAACTGGCCTTGCCAGCGTTGCTCCAGAGCGGCCAGCAAAGGCATCAGCAATTGCTCGCACAGGGTTCGCGGCGGGTACAGCGCCATCGCCTGATTGACGCTGTCATCCAGGGCGCGTTCCTGCAATCGGCTGACCGCCTGCAGTAATGTTTGCAGCAAGGCGTGCCAATCGTTGTCGACGGACTCGCTGAAGGCTTGCGGCGTGTCCAGCAATGGCTTGACCTGGCTGACGGCAACGCCACGGTTGAGCCAGGTGAGGATGGCCTGGATGCGTTGCACGTGGTCGGCCGAGAACAACCGATGGCCCTTGGGTGTGCGCAGCGGCACGATCAGGCCGTAGCGCCGCTCCCAGGCGCGCAAGGTCACGGCATTGACCCCGGTTTGCCGCGCCACTTCACGGATCGGCAGCCAGCCTTCGTCCAGCGCCTTTTTAAAGTCATCGCCGAGGTCTTCGCGGGCGCTGGCGTCGAGTGCTTTTTTCATCAGATGGCGTTTCGCAGGCTGAGGTTTTCCGGATGCGGTTGCAGGTAAACCTGCTGTGCGACGTACGGATCGGGGTGTTGGCGAAAGTGATGTTTGAGCAGCGTCAGCGGCACCACCAACGGCACGATGCCCAGGCGGTACTGGCTGATCACGTGCTGCACTTCCTGCTTGTCTTCGCCGCTGATGGCCTGTTTCAGGTAGCCACTGAGGTGTTGCAGAACGTTGGTGTGAGTGCGGTGGGTGGCGCATTTTTTCAGCGCCGTCATCAGTTCGCTGAAATAGCGGGGGCCCAGTTCCTGCGGGTCGGTTTTGCCCATGTTGCCCAGCAGCTGGCCCAGGGTTTTGTATTGCACCGGGTTATGGGCCATCAGCAGGTATTTGTAGCGCGAGTGAAAGTCCGTGAGGCTGCGCCGGGTCATGCCCTCCCGGCGTAGTTGCTGCCAGGCGCTGCAGGCGAACACCCGGGTGAGGAAGTTTTCCCGCAGCACCGGATCGTTAAGCCGGCCGTCCTCCTCCACCGGCAAGTCCGGGTGCCGCAGGCAGAAGGCCCGGGCGTAGATCCCGCGCCCGCCACTGTCCGGCCGTGCGCCGTTGGTGTGGTAGACCTTGACTCGCTCCAGGCCGCAGGACGGGGAATTTTGCATGAAGATGTAGCCGCAGATATCCCCCAACTGCGCTGCCATGTCCCGGCCGTAGGTGGTCAGCGGTTGTGTCACGTTAAGGTTGGGATCAAGGGTGCCCACGGCTTCGGGTTGATCCGCACTGCCCACCAGTCGAATCGGTTGGCGGGGGACGCCCAGGCCGATGGCCACTTCAGGGCAGACCGGGATGAAGTCGAAGTAATCGGTGAGGGTGCGGCTGCACAGTCGCGATGCCTTGTGCCCGCCGTTATAGCGCACGTCGAGCCCCATCAGGCAGGCGCTGATGGCGATTTTCGGTTTGGCGGGGGCGTGGAACATCGGAGCACCTCGAATCTGAACCTGTACAAACATTCGGGTCTGTACAAGATAACTTCATCATAGATTCGAAGTTATACAAGTCAACTTTTTTGTATAGGTTTTCTGACGGGCTGCTGTCAGGGGCGACAGCAGCGATTTGCTCGGATTGATGCTCTTTACTGCAGGTGCTCATGCAAGCGGCGGGCGGCTTCCTGACCGCTGAGCCAGGCTCCTTCGACGCGTCCGGACAGGCACCAGTCGCCACAGGCGTAGAGCCCCAGGTCGGCATCGGCCAGGGTGCCCCATTCGTGACTGCTGGCGGGGCGGGCGTAGAGCCAGCGGTGGGCGAGGCTGAAGCTCGGTGCGGGCATGGAATCGTGCAGCAGTTCGGCAAACGCGCCGTGCAACTGCTCGATCACCGCTTCCTTGGACAGGTCGATGTGCTGGCGACTCCAGGCGCTGGTGGCATGCAGCACCCAAGTGTCGAGGGTGTTGTCGCGTCCAGGTTTGCTGCGGTTGCGGGCCAGCCAGTCCAGCGGGCTGTCCTGTACGAAGCAGCCTTCCATGGGCGTTTCCAGCGGCGTTTCGAACGCCAGCGCGACGGCCCAGGTGGGGTCCATTTTCACACCGGCCGCGGCGCCAGCGAGTTTCGGTGCTGATGCCAGAAGCGCCGTGGCCTGTGGGGCTGGCGTGGCGATGACCACGTGGCTGAACGGACCGTGGGTGAAGCCTTCGGCGTCCTGCAGATGCCAGTGTTCTTCGCCGCGATAGACCTCGGTGATCCGGCAGGCGAAATGCACTTCGAGGTCGCCGATCAGGGCACGGGTGATGGCGCTCATGCGGGGCGTGCCGACCCAGCGAGTCTGCTCGTCCGGTGACAGGTTGAGTTGGCCGCCATGGAAGGTGTACAGCTGCGGCGTCCACTCGGCGACCCAGCCTTTGGCCTGCCAGCGCTGGACTTCCGTGACAAAGCGGCGGTCGCGGGCGGTGAAGTATTGCGCGCCCATGTCCAGGGCCCCCGCATCGCTGCGCTTGCTCGACATGCGCCCGCCGCTGCCGCGGCTTTTATCGAACAGCTGAACCACGTGCCCGAGGTCCGTCAGGGCCTGGGCGGCGGAGAGTCCGGCAATGCCGGTGCCGATGATTGCGATAGGTACAGTCATAGGGGCCTCGTTTACCTTTCTGTACAGACTACGCCGGGGTTCAAACCTGTACAATGTTGTTTTTTGGTATAACTTTTAGCGTTCTCGTTCTGACAGCTTGGCCTATTGTTAAACATAGAGCCTGCTCGATACCAAAGATCCCTGCTTATAAAAATAGACTAATGGACAAGGTAAAACGCCACGCGAGGAAGAAGTCATGCACATATTGCTGACCGGCGGTACTGGTTTGATAGGACGTCAGCTCTGCCGGCACTGGTTGGGCCAGGGTCATCGCCTGACAGTCTGGAGTCGCCAACCTGGAAATGTCGCGAAAATATGTGGTGCCCAAGTGCGTGGAATCGCCCGTCTGGAGGATCTCGGGCAAGAACCTGTCGATGCAATTATCAATCTTGCCGGTGCGCCGATTGCCGCCCGGCCCTGGACGCACAAACGCAAAGCCCTGTTGTGGAGCAGTCGCATCTCGCTGACTGAAACCCTGCTGGCCTGGCTGGAAAGCCGCGATCAGAAACCCCAGGTGCTGATCTCCGGTTCTGCTGTCGGTTGGTATGGCGATGGTGGCGAACGTGAGTTGACCGAACAGTCGCCACCGGTCATCGATGATTTCGCCAGTCAGTTATGCATCGCCTGGGAAGAGACCGCCCAGCGGGCTGAAGCGCTGGGCATTCGCGTCATCCTTGTCCGTACCGGGCTGGTTCTATCGGCCGAGGGCGGCTTTTTGTCGCGGCTGTTACTGCCGTTCAAGCTGGGCCTGGGAGGCCCGATCGGCAACGGCCGGCAGTGGATGCCATGGATTCATATCGACGATCAAATCGCCCTGATTGATTTTCTTCTGCATCGCAACGAGGCCAGCGGTCCCTATAATGCGTGCGCGCCCAAGCCGGTGCGCAACCGCGAGTTTGCCGAGGCATTGGGCGGCGTGCTGCATCGCCCGGTGTTCATGCCGATGCCGGCCTTCGCATTGAAGGTGGGGCTGGGCGAGTTGTCGTTGCTGTTGCTGGGCGGCCAGCGCGCCACTCCGGTGCGTTTGTTACAGGCGGGTTTCACTTTTAAGTTCACGGATTTGCGCGCGGCTCTGGACGATCTGTCCGGTCGCCTTTGAAATAGGACGTTGCATGACCGATCACGCGTTGCTTCTGGTCAACCTGGGCTCACCTGCCTCCACCTCGGTGGCGGATGTGCGCAGTTACCTCAATCAATTTCTGATGGACCCGTACGTGATCGACCTGCCATGGCCGGTTCGACGGCTGTTGGTATCGCTGATCCTGATCAAGCGTCCCGAGCAGTCGGCCCATGCCTATGCCTCGATCTGGTGGGACGAGGGCTCGCCGCTGGTGGTGCTAAGCCGTCGACTGCAACAAGCGATGACCCGTCAATGGCAGCACGGCCCGGTCGAACTGGCGATGCGTTATGGCGAGCCATCGATTGAATCGACACTGGTGCGCCTGGTCGCGGCGGGGCACAAGCGGATCACCCTGGCGCCGCTGTATCCACAGTTCGCCGACAGCACCACGACTACGGTCATCGAAGAGGCCAGACGCGTGGTGCGCGAGAAAAACCTCGACGTGCAGTTGTCGGTGCTCCAGCCGTTCTACGACCAACCGGAATACCTCGATGCGCTGGTGGCCACGACCCGGCCGCATTTGCAGCAGGACTTCGATCACTTGCTGATGAGTTTTCATGGATTGCCGGAGCGGCATCTGAAGAAGCTCAACCCCGGTCACAGCTTCGAGGGTGGCGGTGATTGTTGCGCCGGGGCGCCACCTGAGGTGGTTGCCACCTGTTATCGCGGCCAGTGCCTGCGTACGGCGGCAGAGTTTGCCAAGCGCATGGGATTGCCGGAGGGCAAGTGGTCGGTGTCGTTCCAGTCGCGCCTGGGGCGCGCCAAATGGATCGAGCCCTACACCGAAGCGCGCCTCGATGAGTTGGCCAAAAGCGGCGTGAAAAAGGTTCTGGTGATGTGCCCGGCGTTCGTTGCCGATTGCATCGAGACCCTGGAAGAGATCGGTGATCGCGGCAAGGAGCAATTCCGCGCAGCGGGGGGAGAGGACCTGGTGCTGGTGCCGTGCCTCAACGATGATCCGCATTGGGCGCGGGCGTTGAGTGCGTTGTGCGAAAGGGCGCCGTTGGTGCTTTAAAAGCTTCGTCGGAACGCCGCCCGGAGCAAGCCCTCTCCCACAGGTGGAATGCATTCCAAATGTGGGAGCGGGCTTGCTCGCGAAGAGGGTCTTTCAGTCAGTGAAGAATCCGAACCTGCTTAGATCAGCGGCTCATTCGCCTTCTTGTGCTTCCAGCTGTCATTGCCCGGCAGGATCAGGTTCAAGCCAATCGCTACCACCGCGCACAGCGCGATGCCCTTGAGGCCGAAGTCGTCCGGTCCGGTGCCGGTGCCGATCAACACGCCGCCGATCCCGAACACCAGGGTCACCGACACAATCACCAGATTGCGCGCCTCGCCCAGATCGATCTTGTGGCGGATCAGCGTGTTCATCCCCACCGCCGCAATCGAACCGAACAACAGGCACAGAATCCCGCCCATCACCGGCACCGGAATGCTTTGCAGCAGCGCGCCGAACTTGCCGATGAACGCCAGGCTGATGGCGAAGATCGCCGCCCAGGTCATGATTTTCGGGTTGTAGTTCTTGGTCAGCATCACCGCGCCGGTCACTTCGGCGTAGGTGGTGTTGGGCGGGCCGCCGAACAGGCCGGCCGCCGTGGTGGCAATGCCATCGCCGAGCAGGGTGCGGTGCAGACCGGGCTTCTTCAGGTAATCGCGACCGGTCACACTACCCACGGCAATCACGCCTCCGATGTGCTCGATGGCCGGGGCCAGGGCCACCGGAACGATGAACAGAATCGCCTGCCAGTTGAATTCCGGTGCGGTGAAGTGCGGGATGGCAAACCACGGTGCGGCCGCAATCTTTGCGGTATCGACGACGCCGAAGTAGAACGCCATACCAAAGCCCACCAGCACGCCGGAGATGATCGGCACCAGGCGGAAGATGCCCTTGCCGAATACCGCGACGATCAGTGTGGTCAGCAGCGCTGGCATCGAAATCATCATCGCCGTCTGGTAATGAATCAGCTCGCTACCGTCGCCAGCCTTGCCCATGGCCATGTTGGCGGCAATCGGCGCCATGGCCAGGCCGATCGAAATGATCACCGGGCCGATTACTACCGGCGGGAGCAGGCGGTCGATGAAACCAGTGCCTTTGATCTTCACCGCGAGGCCGAGGAAGGTGTAGACGAAACCGGCCGCCATTACGCCGCCCATGGTCGCGGCCAGGCCGAACTGGCCCTTGGCGAGAATGATCGGGGTGATGAAGGCAAAGCTCGATGCCAGGAACACCGGCACCTGACGTCCGGTGACGATCTGGAACAGGATCGTCCCCAGGCCTGCGGTAAACAGCGCCACGTTCGGGTCGAGGCCGGTAATCAGCGGCATCAACACCAGGGCGCCGAAAGCCACGAACAGCATCTGTGCGCCGGACAGCACCGTGCGCCAGAGCGGATCGTTGAACTCTTGCTGCATGCTCACGCGTCCTTCTGCTTGGTGCCGAAGATCTTGTCGCCAGCATCGCCCAGGCCCGGGATGATGTAACCGTGTTCGTTCAGTTTTTGATCAATGGACGCGGTGTAGATGGTCACGTCCGGGTGAGCTTTCTCGACCACGGCAATGCCTTCCGGCGCGGCAACCAGCACCATGGCGCGGATGTCCTTGCAACCGGCTTTTTTCAGCAGGTCGATAGTGGCGACCATCGAGCCGCCGGTGGCGAGCATCGGGTCGATGATCATGGCCAGGCGTTCGTCGATCTCCGGGACCAGTTTTTCCAGGTAGGTGTGGGCTTCGAGGGTTTCCTCGTTGCGGGCCACGCCCACGGCGCTGACTTTGGCGCCCGGGATCAGGCTGAGCACACCTTCGAGCATGCCTATGCCGGCACGCAGGATCGGCACCACGGTGATTTTCTTGCCGGCGATTTTCTCGACCGATACGGTGCCGCACCAACCTTCGATATCGTAGGATTCCAGCGGCAGGTCTTTGGTGGCTTCATAGGTCAGCAGGGCGCCGACTTCCTGAGCGAGCTCACGGAAATTCTTGGTGCTGATGTCTGCGCGGCGCATCAGGCCAAGTTTATGACGGATCAGCGGGTGGCGGATCTCGAGGATGGGCATGGGAAAGGCTCCGGCGGCGGGCAAAAAAACCGGCCTAGATTAATCTATCCGAGGGTGTTGTCCTATAGACATAGAGTACGTTAGTCCACAAACGCTTGATCTGGCCGTTCGGGATGCGTACCTTTGCCCGCTTTTCCGAATCCGTCCCCCCCTTGGAGAGCGCCATGTCCGCTGATCTCGAGCATATCCGTCAAATCATGCGAGAGGCTGACTGCCTGTACACCGAAGCTGAAGTCGAGGCGGCCATCGCCCGCGTCGGTGCACAAATCAACGATCAACTGGCGGACAGCAACCCGGTGGTGTTCTGTGTGATGAACGGCGGGCTGATTTTCTCCGGCAAGCTGCTGACCTACCTGCACTTCCCGTTGGAAGCGTCCTACCTGCACGCCACCCGCTATCGCAACGAAACCAGCGGCGGCGACCTGTTCTGGAAGGCCAAGCCGGAGGTTTCCTTCATCGACCGTGACGTGCTGATCATCGACGACATCCTCGACGAAGGTCACACCCTGGGCGCGATCATCGACTTCTGCAAACACGCCGGTGCCCGCAAAGTGCACACCGCCGTGCTGATCGACAAAGACCACGACCGCAAGGCCCGCCCGGACCTCAAGGCCGATTTCGTCGGTCTGCCGTGCATCGACCGCTACATCTTCGGTTACGGCATGGACTACAAAGGCTACTGGCGTAATGCTAACGGGATCTTTGCGGTTAAAGGAATGTAAGAACATGAGCGTGCCGAGCTTTCTGGATCAGACCCTGTTCGCCGAGCTGGCCGGGAAAGCCGCGGCCAATCCTCGTGGACGCCAGCATCACAACTTCCATCAGATGGAAGACGCTTGCCATCGCATGGCGGTGGGGTTGCAGCCGTCCACCTATGTCCCGCCTCACCGGCATCTGGGCGCCAACAAGGCCGAAACCCTGTTGGTCCTCAAGGGGCGGCTGGGCGTGTTGATCTTTGATGAGACCGGTGCGGTGCTGAGCAAGACCGTGCTGCAGGCCGGTGGCGACTGTGTTGGCGTGGACCTGCCAACCGGTGTGTTCCACGGGTTGGTGGTGCTGGAGGCCGACAGCCTGATGTTCGAATGCAAGGCCGGTCCTTACCGCCCGGTCGGTGAGGGTGAGCTGGCGCATTGGGCGCCGCGTGAGGGCGAGCCCGGTGTTGCCGAGTATCAGGCGTGGATGCGCGCGCAATTCGATTGATTTTCTTCCTGTGGGAGCGGGCTTGCTCGCGAATGCGGTGTGTCAGTTGCAGTGATGTGACGGACACTCCCTCTTCGCGAGCAAGCCCGCTCCCACAGTGGTTTCTGTGTACTTGAACCACTTCCTTCAGCCCATGCTAGAGTGCTCGGCCCCGACTCCGGAGCCTGCCATGAACCCTTTTACCCGCAGCTGCGCCGCCCTGTTGCTGACCCTCAGCCTGCCCCTGGCCGCCGCGCCGGCGCCCATGCACAGTCAATTCCTGCCGCCGGACGATCTCACTCTGCGCGATGCCGATCCCGAACAGCAGCAACTGATGCAGGTCACCGATTACTCGGTGGTGGTCGGCGCTCAGCGTCAATCCAGTCAACAACCGATTCCGGTCACTTCACCGCTGATGATTCGGCTCAAGGGCAAATCCCTGAACAAGGGCGCCACCATCAGTCAGGTGCTGGTCAACTTCGATGGTGAAAGCAAAAGCCTGAAGAAGCCGGTTTACGACGAGGCGAGCAAGACCCTGACCCTTTATTACCCGCTGGCGCAATACCGGATGGTGATCGACTTGTTGCGCAACGACACGGTGTATTGCCAGTTTCTCAGCTACGCCAATGGCCATGTCTGGGCCGATCTGCACACCGGCAGCACTCGTCCGCGTTGAGCCCTGTGCCCGCGCAGGGGTAAACTGCCCGCCCCGTGAAATGTCTGCGAGCTGGAGTCGGCAATGCGTAAAGATAAAAAACAAGTGATTGGTGACGAGATCGGCGATGAGCAGATCAGGTTGTTCCTCGATTTCGAACCGGTCGACGCGACTTCTCCGTCCCTGCACAAACTGGTCAAGGCCTACCGTGGCCTGCGCATCGACGATTTCGAGCGTTTCCTGACGTTCTTCGTCGAAGCGGGATACGACGTGAATGGCAAGGATGAGCACGGCAATGACTTCGTTGCCCTGATCAAGGATCAGCGCAATGCGTCGGACTACATCGAGTTGATCGAGAAGGTTCGCGGTTAAGATCAAGAGATCGCAGCCTCGCTTCGCTCGACAGCTCCTACACTGGACCGCGTGTTCCTGTAGGAGCTGTCGAGCGAAGCGAGGCTGCGATCTTTCAAATGCATAAAAAAACGCCCCGTACTCAGCGAGTACGGGGCGTTTTTCATCGGGCCGAATCAAGCGTAGCTTTCGGTCTCGCTGCTGGCTTCAACCAGTTCCAGGGCAACGTTGTTCTGCGTGTTGATCTTGCGATACAGCGCAGCGTCGGTTTCCAGAACCTTTTCCCGGGCCGGGAAGATTTCGGCCAGTTTGCTAGCCCATTCGCCTTTGGCTTTGCCCGGGAAGCATTTCTCGATCAGTTCCAGCATGATCGAAACGGTCACCGAAGCACCTGGCGAAGCGCCGAGCAGTGCCGCCAGGGAACCGTCCTTGGCCGCGACCAGTTCGGTACCGAATTGCAGGATGCCGCCTTTCTTCGGGTCTTTCTTGATGATCTGCACCCGTTGGCCGGCCACTTCCAGGCGCCAGTCTTCGGCTTTCGCCTCAGGGTAGAAGCGACGCAGGGACTCCAGGCGCTGCTCCATCGACTGCATCACTTCGCTGACCAGGTACTTGGTCAGGTCCATGTTGTTTTTTGCCACGGACAGCATCGGGCCGATGTTGCCGGCACGAACCGACATCGGCAGGTCCATGAAGGAACCGTGCTTGAGGAACTTGGTGGTGAAGCCGGCATAAGGTCCGAACAGCAGGGACTTCTTGCCTTCGACCACGCGGGTGTCCAGGTGCGGCACGGACATTGGCGGCGAACCTACGGCAGCCTGGCTGTAGACCTTGGCCTGGTGGTGCTTGACCACTTCCGGGTTATCGCAACGCAGCCATTGGCCGCTGATCGGGAAGCCGCCGAAGCCTTTGCTCTCTTCGATTCCCGAGGCCTGCAGCAACGGCAATGCCGCACCGCCCGCGCCGAGGAAGACGAATTTGGCGTCGACTTCACGGGTGTTGCCGCTGTTGACGTCCTTGATGCTGACAGTCCAGCCACCGTTGCTGCGCTTGAGGCCGGTCACGCGCTTGCAGTACTTGACCTGGGCATCGGGTGCGCTGGTCAGGTGCTTGAGCAACTGGTTGGTCAGGGCGCCGAAGTTGACGTCGGTGCCATTGATCACGCGGGTCGCGGCGAGGGTTTCGCCAGGATCGCGGCCAGGCATCATCAGCGGCATCCACTCGGCCATTTTGGCCTTGTCTTCGGTGTATTCCATGTCCGCGAAGGCGTGGTGCTTGCTCAGCACCTTGAAGCGCTCCTTGAGGAAGGACACGCCGCTGTCGCCCTGCACGAAACTCAGGTGTGGCACCGGGCTGATAAACGATTTGCACGAGCCGAACGTGCCCTTCCTGGTCAAATACGACCAGAACTGCTTCGACACCTCGAACTGGGTGTTGATGTGCACGGCTTTCTTGATGTCGACGGCGCCATCGGCTGCCTGCGGCGTGTAGTTGAGCTCACACAGCCCGGCGTGACCGGTACCGGCGTTGTTCCACGGGTTGGAACTCTCCGCGGCACCGGAATCCATCAACTCGACGACTTCCAGCTTGATCGCGGGGTCGAGCTCTTTGAGCAGCACTGCAAGGGTGGCACTCATGATGCCGGCCCCAACCAGTACTACGTCGACTGCTTCGTTATGCGCCATTTAACGCGTCTCCAAAATCTGCAGCACCAAATTGTCGGCATGGCTGCCAGGCGTTCCGGGGCGTGTCAGTGTGGCCCCAGGGTATTCATGGCAGTATCGCCATGTCCGAATCTTCGCAATTTATCGCAACTTCGACGGACGCTACCTGCCGGGCCTATGAGCCATATGAACTCATTTCGGCGCGCGGGAGGCAATTCGACTTATGGTCGATACATCCGTTTGTGCAACCAAATCCGTAGCGGACAGGCTTCAGGCTCCGGTGTTCGAGGAATACTCGGTCCTGTGTCGTTGGGCTGTTGTAGACGCTAATGGTGCATGTTCAGACGCAAAACTATTCATTTGCTCGCCACACTCTTGTGAAGTTGTGAAAACCCGTTTTTTTCACGCTCTTTTGAAGACGTGAACCTCAAAAAGGGCTGTCCCAGCCTGGCACCGTGCCCGGATGGATTGCCGCCATGGGATACAGGGCAGGCAAAACGGGCAAACAGCTCAGTGACCGAGCGTAATGACAGCTCTGCAGATTCGCGAAAAGTGGAGGTTTTGCTCAACAAAACAGCAAGCGCGCCAGCTTCACTCGATCTGTGTGGGCGGCTCTCTGTGGGCGGTGCGGGGTGTCAATACAAGCGCATTGACGATGCTGCGAGGCCCGATCAGGAGACGTCCTTATAATCGGGGGGAGATTGTATCTAAGAAACGCAGGGAAATGGTCGTGTTTAATGACTTTTATTAGGTGTTTGGTCAGGTCGTCATCAGATGTTGTGCGCGCGAGCGTGGCAGGTGTTGCTGCGAAACGACACGGGCACCGGCTGGCAGGGGCTGATTCAGCCAGTTCAGGCGGATCTCTTCGATTTCAACCCAGCCATCGCCCATGGGCTGGAGGCTGCACTGCTTGAAGGCCTGGCAGCGGCCGTTGCGGTCGATCAGGGCGAAGCAGCGATGCAACGGGCGTGGCGCGAACAGAGAGATCAGATGGCGCATGGCGGAGTACCGTGTTGGTTTTCTGTAGAAAACGATAATCGCAAGCCATTACGTGCAAGTGTATGGAGGGTGACATCTGTATGACAGGAACCGCGTTGCCAAGGGCTTGTCAGAGATTTCATCAAACACTGTGAGGTGCTGGTTACCCGCAGTGGCGCACCGCTATACTGCCGGCCTGTTTGTGCCTGATTCTGGAGAGAAGAGCATGTTGCAACGCCTGTTGTTCGGTTTGATCACTGTGACCAGTTTGACCCTGGTTGGCTGCGCCCACAGCCCGCAACAACTGAGCCCGGAACCGAAGCTGACCGCCCAACTGGCCCCGGTCGGCCATGGTCAGCCCGTCGTGGTGCGTGTAGTGGACGGTCGTCCGTCACCGACACTGGGCACCCGTGGTGGCCTGTATCCGGAAACCAGCGCAATCACCGTGCAGAGCGCGCAGATCCTGCCGAAGTTGCAGGCCCAGGCTGAAGCCGCCGTGCGGCTGTTGGGCTTTACCCCGACGAACAACGCCATGAACGCACCGCAACTGACCGTGACCCTGACGGAGTTGAAGTACCAGTCGCCCAAGGAAGGCATGTACGTGACCGAAGCCACCATCGGCGCGACCTTCCGCTCCGATGTACAGAACGCCAACCGTCGCTACAGCGGCCGTTATGGTTCGTCCCTGGACCAGCGCTTCGGTATGGCGCCGAACCAGGAAACCAACACCAAGCTGGTCAGCGATGTGCTGAGCGATGCGTTGACCCGCCTGTTCAAGGACCCGACCGTGGGTCAGATTCTCGGCGAGTAATGCGAGCCCACTGTAGGAGCGAGCTTGCTCGCGATGGTCGTTAACGATTACGCGGGAAATCTGATTCCCCGCGGTGCCCTCAAGTCCATCGCGAGCAAGCTCGCTCCTACAGATTGGTGTCAGGCCGCTTCTGAGTAGAAATCCAGCACACTCACACCGGTCAGTAAATCCGTTTCAGGCAAATCCGCATGGTGATGCCCGCCCAAGGCGCAATACACCAGCCAGTGGCGATCCTGAACGTTGAAGGCGAGGCTGCCGACGAGGGCTTGTTGTTCTTCGCTGGGGGTGATGAGGTAAAGGCGATCCTGGTTTTCGGCGTGGAGCATGACGTGGTCCTTGTCGGTTTCGAGGCGCGCATGTTCGCCGATACAGATGACGAAGCCGTGACGCAGGACAGCCATTGATCAAATGCTTCGTTATTTGTCGGAAACAGAGGGCAGGTACGCAGGCTTTCGGTAGAATCCGCGCCGCGGTCGCCGGTCCGGCACCTGCCACCTGATTTGCTTGAGGTCTGTGATGTCGCTGCACTTGATGACGCTGTTTACCGCCCATCCCGCCAAATTGATCAATCTGCTGGCCTTGCTCTTTGCCTTCCCGGGCGGCTGGTTGCTGCACGCCACCCGTCGTCGCGAACTGCGCGCGATGGCCAGTTTGCAGGCGCAGCGCCAGAGCAGCCCCAACGTAGAACCCACGCTGGACTGGGCGACCTTGCGCATGAACCGGTTTTTCTACATCTTCGGCTTTGCCTGCATGGGGATCGCGCTGCTGGTGTCGTGGATCAGCACTCAGGTCTGAGTAACCGCAAAACCTGTGGCGAACAGATACAAAAGCGGCGCCCCAGGGGCGCCGTTTTCACATCTGGCAGAAACCGCTTACAGCGGTAATCCTGCCTTCACCCGGTACTGATTGCGCACCGGCGTCGCATATTGCAGCACCAGGAATGGACGATGTTCCTCAGGGCAGGCGTCCAGGCGGCGTTGCCATTCTTCATGGGCCTTGGCCAGTTCCTCGGCCGGGAACATTTCGGCGGCTTTGGGCACCTGCAACTGCGGATCGGCGTCCTTCCACTGCGCATAAGCCAGGTAGTGCACCGGGAACAAGCGGTATCCGCTGAGGATTTGCCTGTCCATTTCGACCGCCAATTGCTTGGTGTCTTCGAACAGTTCGGTGATCGGCGCGGCAAAGTTCACATGCACCCGGCCCTTGTAGCCGGTGATGCCCTTGGCGATGCTCACGTCATCCTCGCCTGGCACTTTGGTGTAGGTGCCGGTGGTGGCGCGGATGTAAAGCTCGCGGGCCTTGGCCTGGTCACACGGGTCGTATTCGTAGCTGATCGACACCGGGGTCAGGTTCAGCGACTGAATGACTTCGCCGAACGGCTCGTCCTTGCGACTCATGTGGAACATCTTGAGGATCGCCGATTCGGTACGGTCGTCACCGTCCTTGGCGCGGCCTTCGGCCTGGGCGATCCAGATCGAGGCGCAATCGTTGCGGATCGAATGGTTGATGTACGCCGAAAGCAATTGATAGGCCGCCATTTTCTCCCGGCGTCCGCTGATCGAGCGGTGCACGATGAAGCTCTTGTTCAGGCGCATCAGGTCGCTGACGAAGGGCTTTTGCAGCAGGTTGTCGCCAATGGCGATGCGCGGGGTCGGCAGGCCGGCGTGGTACACGGCGTAGTTGACGAAGGCCGGGTCCATCACGATGTCGCGGTGGTTGGCGATGAACAGGTAGGCGCTGCCGGATTTGAATTGCTCCACACCGGTATAGGTGACACCGTCGGTGGCGCGCTCGATGGTGTGGTCGACGTAAACCTCGACTTTGTCCTGTAACGTGGCCACACAGGTCACGCCGGCAAACTCACGGCGCAGCCGATGGGCTATAAGAGGTTTGAGCGCCCAGCCTAAGGCGCCGGCAAAACGCGGGAAGCGGAAGTGGGTGAGGATATCTAGAAACGCCTTGTCGCCGAGCAGCCGGTCCAGCACCGCTGGGACTTCGCTGTCGTCGTAAGGTCGGATGGCATCGAATTCGCCCATCATGCTCTCTTGTTAGAAACGGCTAGGGTAAGTAAAGGTTTTGTTCGAAAACCGGCGGGGCACGGTCTGAAAAAGTAGCCAGACAAAAATAGCCCTGCAAATAGACCGGCGATTATACGCACAAGTCACTTGGGAGACCGCGATGCTGGAAAACGCAGTGTATGAATGTCCGTATTGTGGTGAGGAGGTAGAGACGACGCTGGATTTGTCCGGTGGCGATCAGACCTATATCGAGGACTGTCAGGTGTGCTGCCGGCCGATAACCTTCGTGTTGCAGGTTCATGAAGAGGAATGGCATCTCGAAGTGTTCAGTGAAAACGAATGAGGAGCGTGTATGCAGCGCATCTACGATCCGGAAAACCTGATGGAAGGCGAGTTGCTGCAAGGCATGCTCGCCAGCGAGGGTATCGAGGCGCATCTGGTGGGCCGTGATTTGCTCGGGGGCAGCGGCGAGTTGCCGATCTATGGCCTGCTCGGGCTGTCGGTCGAGAACGACCAGGCTGCATACGCCCGCGAGCTGATCACCGCGTACAATGCCGCGCTGCCGCTGTCCGGCGATGAACCGGACAGCTTTCCCGGCACGCTGGTCTGTTAGGCTGGCGTTCGTTTGATCAAGAGCCGTGTTGCCCCATGTGTGGACGTTATGCCCTGTTTCGCTGGAACCCCGCCTTCGCGGCGCTGCCCGGTTTTCCCGCCGACCAGCAGGCGCAGTGGAACATTTCCCCGAATGATTCGGTGTTGATGCTGCGGGCCGAGCCTGACGGTCAGCGCACGCTGGCCCGCGCCCGCTGGGGCCTGACGCCACCCTGGCTGACCGATCT
This sequence comes from Pseudomonas sp. GW821-FHT02A08, assembly GCF_059422045.1. Classification (NCBI taxonomy): domain Bacteria; kingdom Pseudomonadati; phylum Pseudomonadota; class Gammaproteobacteria; order Pseudomonadales; family Pseudomonadaceae; genus Pseudomonas; species Pseudomonas sp. GW821-FHT02A08. The sequence goes on along the minus strand of NZ_JBWKWD010000008.1, from coordinate 113,347 downwards.
GTCCCGCACTCCGGCCCACGCCCGCGCCGAAACCGTTGCCGAACAACCGATGTTCCGCGAAGCCCTGCGCCTGCGCCGCTGCCTGTTGCCGGCCAATGGTTTCTACGAATGGCGCGGCACGACGCGCAAGCGCCCGTACTGGCTGACACCGGGGGAGGGCTCGTCATTGTTCTTTGCGGCGATCTGGGAGGCATATCCGGTGCAGGAGCAGGTGTGGCTGAGTACCGCCGTGATCACCCAGCCGGCGGCAAGCCAGCGGCGGCCGTTGATTCTTGATGAGGCGGGGCAGGCCGCGTGGCTGGATCCCGAGACGCCGTTGCATGCTTTGCAAGCCTTGCTGGCCAGTGAACCCGCCGCATTGCGTGAGCGGGTGCTGGCCAACATGGTGAATGATCCGAAGCTCAATGGGCCGGAGTGTCTGACGCCGGGTTGAGTTTTTTGGTGTCAGTGCTGGCCCCTTCGCGAGCAAGCCCGCTCCCACATTGGATCTGTGGCGTACACAAATCCCCTGTGGGAGCGGGCTTGCTCGCGAAGAGGGCCTGAAGGTCAAACCCTGAACTGATTGATCAACCGCCGCTGCTGCTCGGCCAGCTTGGTCAAGTCCGCACTGGCCGCGCTCGACTCATCCGCACCACCGGCCACTTCATTGGCCACCTGACCGATGTTGATCACGTTGCGGTTGATATCGTCCGCCACCGCACTTTGCTCCTCGGCCGCGCTGGCAATCTGGGTGTTCATGTCGTTGATCACCGACACCGCCTGAGTGATGGTTTCCAGCGCTTCGGCGGCCTTGGCCGCATGTTGCACGCTTTCGTCCGTGCGGTTCTGACTGTCTTCCATGACTCGCACCACATCCCGCGTGCCCTGCTGCAGTTGCTGGATCATGGTCTGGATTTCTTCGGTGGCCTTTTGCGTCTTCTGCGCCAGGTTGCGCACCTCGTCGGCCACCACGGCAAAACCTCGGCCCTGTTCACCGGCGCGGGCGGCTTCGATGGCTGCGTTCAGGGCCAGCAGGTTGGTCTGTTCGGCGATCCCGCGAATGGCGGTGAGGATGGCGTTGATGTTTTCGCTGTCCTTGGCCAGGGTTTGCACCACGCCCACGGCCCGGCCGATCTCCACGGCGAGGGCGCCAATCGAATTCGAGGTGTCGCGCACGATCTGCATGCCCTGGCTGGCGGCTTGATCGGCATGGCTGGCGGCTTGTGCGGCCTGGGTCGCATTGCGCGCAACGTCCTGGGCGGTGGCGGTCATTTCCTGCACGGCGGTGGCCACCTGATCGATCTCGGCCATTTGTTTGTGTACGCCGGTGTTGGTGCGGATAGCGATGTCGGCGGTGTGTTCCGACGAGTCGCTGACGCTCTGCACCGAAGTCACCACCTGAGTGATCATCGCCTGCAATTTGGCCAGGAAGGTGTTGAAGCCTTTGGCGATCGAACCCAGTTCATCGGCGCGGTCGCTGGTCAGGCGCCGGGTCAGGTCACCTTCGCCCTGGGCGATATCGTCGAGCATGGCCACCATCTGCTTGAGCGGACGGGCGATGCCGTGACCCACCAGCCAGATCACCAGCAAGCCAATACCGGCAATCACCAGGCCGACCATCGCCATGCCGAAGGTGTCGGATTTACGCTGGGCGTCGAGGTCGGCCTGGAGTTTTTGCAGGTCGGCCATGACCGCGTTCAGCGGCAATTGCAGCATCAGGGTCCAGCGGGCGTCGGTCTGGCCGATGCCGAAGGGCAGGTACAACTCGATCCGGCCCTGGGCCTTGTCGACGGTGTAGGTGACTTCGCCGCGCTTGAGATTGGCCATGTTGGCAATCTGCTTGCTGTCGAGGATATCGCTGACTTTTTCGCCGAATTTGCTCGGATCCTTGGTGTAGGCAACGATGCGGCCATTGCCGCCGATCAGGGCCATTTCCCCGGCGCCGCCGTAGAGTTTCTGGTTGGCGCCCAGGAGCATTTCCTGGATGAAGTTCACCGACAGGTCGGCGCCAACGATGCCCTGGAAGGCACCGTTGAGCATGATCGGTTCGATAAAGGAGGCGAGCATGACGATTTTATCGCCGACCTTGTATGGCGCAGGATCGATCACGCAGGATTTTCTGGTTTCTTTCGAGCACAGGTAGTACTCGCTGGCGCGCACGCCGGTGGACAGGGTTTTCTGGTCGTCGACGTCCACCAGTTTGTCCAGGCCCAGGGTGCCGTCGTCGTTGCGGAACCACCAGGGCAGGAAGCGCCCGTTGCTGGCGTCGATGCCGACCACCTGGGTGCCGACGTAGGCCGCATCATTGTGGTCCAGCGCGTCTTTTTCCCAGCCGATGTAGGTGCCGAGGATCTTTGGGTTCTTGACTACGTTTTCCTTGATCAGGCCGATCAGTTGCTCACGGCTGAGGCTCAGCGCAGGCTGGCCATCGGCACCGGGTGTGCCGATCAGGGCGTTGACCCGCACCAGTGCGCCGGCTATCAACAGCGGTGCTTCGAGCTCACGCTGGATCTGGCTGACCTGGGTCTGTGCCAGGGACGTCAGGCGTTGTTCGATGACTTGCTCGAACTGGGCCTGGGTCCGTTCCTGGACCATGTCCTGCGTCCGGGCCCCGGAAAACAGCGCGTACACCACCAGCGCTACCACGACACTAAGGACAATGGCGCCGGCAAGGGCTGCCACGGAAAACTGGATCGACTTGAATTTCATGGGGGCTCCGCACGGGAAAAGACGACTGCCCAGATGTATCGGCAGGGTGACGGGCGGGCATGAGCGCGGGCGGATGAAATGACTGTTTTTGCATGCCGGATGTCGTAATTGAATCAATGCGCGGCGTGATGGGCTGTGGGGCGCCGCCGTATGTGAATTTTTTTCTACGGCGATGAGAGCTTTGTCCGAATTGTGCGTCTTACGTCCATAGTATCTGGCGCCTATACATTTCCGCGCCTAGGATACGCAGCATGTTTTCAGGGAGTTTTTTGATGAACAAGATTTTGGTTGTCAGTGCGCTGGGCGCAGCGCTGTTGCTCACCGGTTGCCAGTCGGTCAATACCACCAGTGGCGGTGCTGTAGGCGTTGAGCGCAAGCAATACATGTTCAGCATGTTGTCCGCGCAAGAGGTCGACCAGATGTACGCCCAGTCGTATCAGAAGACTGTGGGCGAGGCGTCCAGCAAAGGTGTGCTGGACAAGACCAGCAATGAAGCCCGGCGGGTTCAGCTGATTGCCGACCGGCTGATTGCCCAGGCGCCGAACTTCCGACCGGACGCGGCCCAGTGGAAGTGGGAAGTCAACCTGATCAAGAGCGATGAACTCAACGCCAACTGCGGCCCTGGCGGCAAGATCATCTTTTACACCGGGCTGATCGACACCCTGAAGCTGACCGACGATGAGATCGCCGCGATCATGGGCCATGAAATCGCCCACGCCCTGCGCGAGCACGGTCGTGAGGCGATGTCCAAGGCTTATGGCATCGAAATGGCCAAGCAGGGCGCCGGTGCCTTGTTGGGGTTGGGGCAGGACACCATGGCCCTGGCCGATACCGTGGCCAACTACGGCATGACCTTGCCCAACAGCCGCGCCAATGAAAACGAAGCGGACCTGATCGGCCTGGAACTGGCCGCCCGCGCCGGTTACAACCCGAATGCCGCGATCACCCTGTGGAACAAGATGAGCAAGGTTTCGGAAGGTGCGCCACCGGAGTTCATGAGCACTCACCCGGCGTCGGCGAGCCGTATTGCGGCGTTGCAGGCGGCGATTCCGAAAGTCATGCCTTTGTACGAGAAGGCCAGGAAGTCCTGATCGTCATGCGGTGAGACTGCTGGCCTCTTCGTCGGATCGCCGCCCGGAGCAAGCCCGCTCCCACAGGGTTCGGCGTCGAGCACAAAACCAATGTGGGAGCGGGCTTGCTCGCGAAGAACGATAACGCGGTCTACTGCGTTACCTCGTCAAACCCATCCGCTGCTCTGCATCGCTTTGTACACCGCGACAATCGCCAGGATGAAGAACGCCGACGCCGCCAGTCGACGGATCAGGGTCAATGGCAATTTGTCCGCGGCAAAGTTACCGGCCAATACCACGGGCACGTTGGCAATCAGCATGCCGAGGGTGGTGCCGATAATCACCAGCCACAGTTCCGGATACTGCGCAGCCAGCATCACGGTCGCGATCTGCGTCTTGTCGCCGATCTCCGCGAGGAAAAACGCGATCAGCGTGGTCAGGAACGGCCCGAACTTGCGGGCGGTGCTGGCCTCGTCGTCATCCATCTTGTCCGGGACCAGGGTCCACAGCGCCGTGGCGGCGAAGCTCGCGGCGAGGATCCAGTGCAGCATCGTATCCGAGAAGAAACTGCCGACCCAGGCACCGACTGCACCGGCGGCCGCGTGGTTGGCCAAGGTCGCGGCGACGATACCGGCGATGATCGGCCAGGGCTTGCGGAAACGGGCGGCGAGAATGAGCGCGAGCAGTTGCGTCTTGTCGCCGATTTCGGCCAAGGCAACGATTGCGGTAGGTACGAGTAATGAATCCAGCATCAGGGGTTTTCCTAAGGGGCGGGTCGACACGGCTATGACACGTACAGCCTTCCCGCCCCGGGTAAGGTGTTCGTGTCATAGGTCTTGTCAAACCCTGCGATCCATCTGATGTGGATGCTTGGGTCGCATGCGCCATGGTCTTTTGACCAAGTATGTTGACGCATGCCGGACGAGCGTGGCGCTCGTGGGAGACTACTCCCCTAGGACGGAGCGGATTCTGCCTTTGCAAAACCCATTCGGCAAGCCTTCTTTTTCAAAAAAGTCTCAGCCGCGTTTTGCCCGGTAGATTCTGAAGCCCTGTCCTTCGGCCTTGATCGAGCACACGCCAAGGTGCTCTTCGATCAGCGGTTGATACTTCAGGAAGCTGTTCGCTACCAGGCGAAGTTCGCCGCCGTTTTTCAGATGTTTGGCCGCTTTTCGCAACAAGTTCTCGGTTGCGAAATAGTCGGTGTGCACGCCGACATGGAATGGTGGATTGCTCAGGATCGCACTCAAACCCATCGGCGCGGCATCGATTCCGTCACCGGTAATCACCTCGGCTTCCAGACCATTGGCAGCCAGGGTCAGACGGCTGCTGGCAGCGGCGAAGGCATCCACATCCAGCATCGTGACCTGGTTGTGCGGGTAACGACGTTTCACCGCCGCGCCCAAGACCCCTGCACCGCAACCGAAATCGAGCAAGTGGCCGCTGGGCAGTTTGTCCAGATGCTCCAGCAGCAGTGCGCTGCCGCGATCCAGGCGACCATGGCTGAACACCCCCGGCAGGCTGATGACCTTCAGCGGGCCTTCGGCCAGCGGCAGTTCGTAGGTCTGCGCCAGGCTTTCCAGCGGTTTGGCTTCAGGCGCGTTGGCCACGGTGACCAGCCAGAGCTGGCAGTGGCGCGCGCTGTCGAGCTTGCGTGGCTTGCCGAACGGATTGAGTTGTTTGGCGGCACCTTCGATGCCGCTTTTTTTCTCGCCGACCAGGTACAGCTCGCGACCGGCAAGCCGCGAGGCGAGGGCGTTGAGGATGTAGTCGGTCAGGTCCTTGGCCTTGGGCAGAAAGACCACCGCTGTATCGAACTCGCGCTCGGGCGCATTCACGCCAAAATGGCTGCGCTCGGCGAAGCGGGCGTCCAGCGCGGCCTGATCGCCGGCGTGCCAGCACCAGCCATGAGCTTCGGGCAGGCGGCCCAGCAAGTCGTCGGCGGGCAAACCGGCCAACAACACCGAACCCTGGAATAACTCGGCCTGACGAAGCAGTACTTCACTGCGCGGATCCATAACTGCTCCCGTGGAAAAAAGTGCCGCAGTTTATCAACTGACGACCCGCAGCGCCTTACCGCTGAAGTATCCCCGTGCGTTTTCGGTCACTTGGCCAACGATTCGCTGGCGCGCCTCGCGGCTGCCCCAGGCGTTGTGCGGGGTGACGATCAGGCGCGGGATGTCGTGGGCCAGCAGCGGATTGCCGTTGACGGGAGGCTCGATGCTCAGCACGTCAGTGGCGGCGCCCCCCAGATGTCCGTTGCGCAAGGCGTCGGCCAGCGCCTGTTCGTCGATCAGGCCTCCGCGGGCGGTGTTGATTACGAACGCGCCAGGTTTCATCGCGGCCAGTTCACGGGCACCGATGAAGTGGCGGGTGTGTTCGTTGAGCGGGCAGTGCAGAGTCAGTGCGTCGATTTGCGGCAACAGTTCATTCAGCGGCAAGCGGTCCGGCCGGGCAGGGCGTCCGGGAATTTGCCCCAGCAGAACGCGCATGCCGAAGGCTTCAGCCAGCCGTGCGACTGCACCGCCCAATTCGCCATGTCCCAGCAGGCCAAGGGTTTTGCCTTCGAGTTCGACGATCGGGTAGTCCAGCAAACAGAATTGTCTGGCTTGCTGCCAGCGACCTTCGCCCACGGCTTTTTGATAATCGGCCAGGCGCGTGGCCAGGTTGAGCAGCAGCATGATCGTGTGCTGCGCCACCGACGGTGTGCCGTAACCTTGGCAGTTACACACGGTAATCCCGTGGGCGCGGGCGGCGGCGAGGTCGACATTGTTGGTGCCGGTGGCGGTGATCAGGATCAGCTTGAGATCAGGGCTGGCGGCCATGGCGGCGGCATCGATCAGGATCTTGTTACTGATGGCGACGGTGGCGCCCTTGAGGTGATCGATGACCTGATCGGGCAATGTCTGGGCGTACAGCTGCAAATCGCTGAAACAACTGCGCAACGGGTCCAGGTCAAGGTCGCCGAGGTCCAGGGACGGGTGGTCGAGGAATACGGCGCGGCGAGTGTTCGTCATCAACTGTACCTTTTGTGCAATGAACTGAAGGCGTAACCTGCCGAGCCTACCAGATGAAATAAATAGTTACGCTTGGCCTGAAGGAGCCCCCATGTACTGGACAGAGTTCTTGACCGTTGCCCTGATTCACCTGCTGGCCGTGGCCAGTCCCGGCCCGGACTTTGCCGTGGTGGTGCGCGAGAGTGTTACCCACGGTCGCCGTGCGGGCACCTGGACCGCGCTGGGTGTGGGTACGGCGATTTTCCTGCACGTGGGTTACTCGCTGTTGGGTATCGGCCTGATCGTGTCTCAGTCGATCGTGCTGTTCAATGCCTTGAAATGGGCCGCCGCCGCTTACCTGCTGTACATCGGTTACAAGGCGCTGCGCGCGCAACCGGCCAAGCCTGTGACGGACGACCTGCACAAGGAAGCCGGGGAGCGCACCGCCCGTGGTGCTTTCACCTCAGGTTTCGTCACCAACGGCCTCAACCCGAAAGCCACGCTGTTCTTCCTCTCGCTGTTCACCGTGGTGATCAACCCGCACACGCCGCTGGCGGTGCAGGCCGGTTACGGGGTTTACCTGGCCGCGGCGACAGCGGGCTGGTTCTGCCTAGTGGCGATGTTGTTCAGTCAGCAGCGCGTGCGCGCCGGTTTCGCCCGCATGGGGCATTGGTTCGACCGGACCATGGGTGCGGTGCTGATTGCAATTGGTGTGAAGCTGGCTTTTACCGAGATGCATTGATCAATCGTGATCCCCCGTAGGAGCAGCCTGTGGCAGCTCCTACAGTGCGTAATAAATGGCCAATGCTGGCGCAATGCTAGCATTTGCGGGGTTCTGCAAATCATTCCTTTGGCTGATTTGGCTGACGTTCAAGGGCACTACAGTGCGTACTTTCAGTCACGACCGTGCAGTCAGATTAAAGGGATTATTATGTTGCAGACTCGCGTTATCCCCCCGGCCGAAGGCGCTTACCAGTACCCGCTGTTGATCAAACGGCTGCTGATGTCCGGTGCCCGTTATGAGAAAACCCGCGAGATCATCTACCGCGACAAGTTGCGCTACAGCTACCCGACCCTGATCGAACGGGTGGCCCGCCTGGCCAACGTACTGACAGCGGCCGGGGTCAAGCCCGGGGATGCCGTGGGTGTGATGGACTGGGACAGCCATCGTTACCTGGAATGCATGTTCGCCATCCCGATGATCGGCGCGGTGATCCACACCATCAACGTGCGCCTGTCGCCGGAACAGATCCTCTACACCATGAACCACGCCGAGGACCGCTTTGTGCTGGTCAACAGCGAGTTCGTCGGCCTGTACAAGGCCATCGAGGGGCACCTGACCACCGTCGACAAAACCCTGCTGCTGACTGACCTGCCGGAAAAAACCGCGGACCTGCCGAACCTCGTCGGCGAATACGAACAGTTGCTGGCAGCGGCGAGCCCGCAGTACGACTTCGAGGATTTCGACGAAAACTCGGTCGCGACCACGTTCTATACCACCGGCACCACCGGCAACCCCAAGGGCGTGTACTTCACCCATCGGCAACTGGTGCTGCACACCATGGGCGTGTCGACCATCATGGGCGCGATCGATAGTGTGCGCCTGCTGGGCACCAACGACGTGTACATGCCGATCACCCCGATGTTCCACGTCCACGCCTGGGGCTTGCCGTATGTGGCGACCATGCTCGGGCTCAAGCAGGTGTATCCCGGCCGCTATGACCCGGAGTACCTGGTGGAGTTGTGGCGCAAGGAGAAGGTCACGTTCTCCCATTGCGTACCGACCATTTTGCAGATGGTTCTCAATGCCAAGGCCGCGCAGAACGTCGACTTCGGCGGCTGGAAAATCGTCATCGGCGGCAGCGCCCTGAACCGCACGTTGTACGAGGCGGCCAAGGCCAAAGGCATTCAGCTGACGGCCGCCTACGGCATGTCGGAAACCGGGCCACTGGTGTCGTGCGCGCACCTCAACGACGAATTGATGGCCGGTACCGAAGACGAACGCACCACTTACCGGATCAAGGCCGGCGTGCCGGGGCCATTGGTGGAGGCGGCGATCGTCGACACCGAAGGCAACTTCCTGCCCGCCGATGGCGAGACCCAGGGCGAGCTGGTATTACGCGCGCCATGGCTGACGGAGGGTTATTTCAACGAGCCGCAGAAGGGCGCCGAGCTCTGGGCCGGAGGCTGGCTGCACACCGGTGACGTGGCGACCCTGGACAGCATGGGCGTGATCGACATTCGTGACCGGATCAAGGACGTGATCAAGACCGGTGGCGAGTGGATCTCCTCCCTGGACCTGGAAGACCTGATCAGCCGTCATGCGGCGGTACGTGAAGTAGCAGTGGTGGGGATCCCCGACCCGCAGTGGGGCGAGCGGCCGTTTGCCCTGCTGGTGCTCCGTGAGGGTCATGCAATCGGGGCGCGGGAACTCAAGGAACACCTCAAGCCGTTTGTGGAGCTGGGGCACCTGAGCAAGTGGGCAATTCCGAGCCAGATCGCCCTTGTTACTGAAATTCCCAAGACCAGTGTCGGCAAACTCGACAAGAAGCGCATTCGTGTCGACATCAGCGAATGGCAGGCCACCAACAGCACCTTCCTCTCGACGCTTTAAGCGTCTCCCGGTGTGCCCGAAAGGGCACGCCGGCCCCACCAAGCAAGCGCTTGGCTTGTCAAATCGAATTTTTCAGCCATCCTTGCCGTGCCGACGGGTGTCGGACTGGCGAAAGGACTGTTCCAGAGTGGCTGGCAACTGCAAATCACACTTTAGAGGGATCAAGCGCTACTACCTGCTGGCTATAGTCCGCTCAAGGATTTTTAAGAACGGGGCAACCGCACGAACCGGGGCGATGCAACTTTGGAATGACTTTGGGATGCCATGGCTCCCGGTTATCCACAGCGTTTTTAGAAGTGCTCTTGCCATAAAAATAAAATGCACATGGAGTAGGGTCGATGACATCAGTAAACCAGTTCTGGCGCCGGGCGAAACTGCCCCTGGCTGTCAGTCTTGCCTCTACGCTCGCCGGGCCAGCATTCGGCGTCAGTTTCAACGTCGGTGAAATCGAAGGTCAGTTCGACTCATCCCTGTCGGTTGGTGCCAGTTGGTCTACCGAAAGTGCCAACAAGAACCTCATCGGTGTCAACAACGGCGGCAAGGGTCTGTCCCAGACTTCTGATGACGGTCACCTGAACTTCAAGAGCGGGGAAACCTTCTCGAAGATCTTCAAGGGCATCCATGACCTTGAACTGAAATACGGCGATACCGGTGTTTTCGTCCGTGGCAAATACTGGTACGACTTTGAACTGAAGGACGAAAGCCGTCCGTTCAAGGACATCAGCGACGAGGGCCGCAAGGAAGGCGCCAAGTCCGCCGGCGGCCAGATCCTCGACGCCTTCGTCTACCACAACTACGCCATTGCCGATCAGCCGGGCTCCGTGCGTCTGGGCAAGCAGGTCGTGAGCTGGGGTGAAAGTACCTTCATCGGTGGCGGCATCAACTCGATCAACCCGATCGACGTGTCCGCGTTCCGTCGTCCGGGTGCCGAGATCAAGGAAGGCCTGATCCCGGTCAACATGTTCTATGTGTCCCAGAGCCTGACCGAAAACCTCTCGGCCGAAGCGTTCTACCAAATTGAATGGGACCAGACCGTCGTCGACAACTGCGGCACGTTCTTCTCCCAGCCGGACATCGTTGCCGACGGCTGCGACGACAACCTGCGTGTACTGAACAAGCGCTCGCAAATTCCGGCCATTGCCCTGGCGCCTTTGGCCGCCAACGGTGTCGACGTCAACGAAGAGGGTGTTCTGGTGCGTCGTGGCCCCGATCGTGATGCCCGCGACAGCGGTCAGTGGGGCGCGTCCTTCAAGTACATGTTCGACCCGCTGGACACCGAGTTCGGCGCCTACTTCATGAACTACCACAGCCGCGCGCCGATTTTCAGCGCCACCGGTGCGCCGCAGTCGGTCTACAACACGGCCAGAGGGTTGCCCGGCCCGTTCGCGGCACTCGGGCCACTGCTGGTGGCAGGTAATTCGCAATACTTCATCGAATACCCCGAGGACATTCGCCTGTATGGCTTGAGTTTCTCCACCACCCTGCCTACCGGTACGGCGTGGAGCGGTGAGATCAGCTACCGTCCGAACGCGCCGGTGCAGCTCAACTCCACCGACATCCTGTTCTCCGGTATACGTCCTTTGGGCAATAACAACCCGAACAATCCGTTGACCAATGCATCGCTGCTTACCGGCGTGCCGGGTCAGGACCTGCACGGGTATCGTCGCAAGGAAGTCACCCAGTTCCAGACCACCCTGACGCACTTCTTCGACCAGGTCATGGGCGCCAGCCGTCTGACCCTGGTGGGCGAAGTGGGCGTGACCCACGTTGGCGGCCTGGAAAGCACGTCTGACGTTCGTTATGGCCGCGATCCGGTCTACGGCCCGGGTGAGTTGCCAGCCTCCGGCGCACTCGATACCTGCGTGGCGCTCAACTCCAGCACCATCAACGGTGCCGGCCCGGGTACGCCGACCAACAACCGCAGCCGCAACTGCACCGACGAAGGCTTCACCACCGCGACTTCGTGGGGCTACCGCGGTCGTGCCATCTGGGAATACAACGACGTGTTTGCCGGTGTGAACCTCAAGCCGAACGTTGCCTGGTCCCATGACGTGAGCGGTTACTCCCCTGGTCCTGGCGGCAACTTCGAGGAAGGCCGCAAGGCGGTGAGCCTGGGTGTCGACGCCGAATACCAGAACACCTACACCGCGAGCCTGGCCTACACCAATTTCTTCGACGGCAAGTACACCACCGTGGATGACCGCGACTTCGTTGCGCTCAGCCTCGGCGTGAACTTCTAAGCACAGTATTTTCAGGACGAACACAGATATGAAAATAACAAAGAGTCTGTTCCACGCCGGTGTTCTGGGTCTTTCGCTGCTGGCGACCAGCGTCATCGCAGCGGTACCCCAGGCCGAGGCCGACAAGCTGGGCAAGAGCCTGACCCCGATGGGCGCCGAAATGGCGGGTAACGCCGACGGTTCGATCCCGGCCTGGAAGCCGATGGCGAAAAACGCCGGTACGGTCGACAGCAAAGGTTTCCTGTCCAATCCGTTCGCCAGCGAAAAACCGCTGTTCACCATCACGGCGCAGAACGTCGACCAGTACAAGGACAAGCTCGCCCCGGGCCAGTACGCGATGTTCAAGCGCTATCCGGAAACCTACAAGATGCCGGTCTATCCGTCCCATCGCGGTGCCACCGTGCCGGATGACGTGTTCGCCGCCATCAAGAAGAACGCCACCAACACCAAGCTGGTGTCGGGCGGCAACGGCCTGGAGAACTTTGAAACCGCCATTCCGTTCCCGATTCCGAAAAGCGGCGTTGAAGTCATCTGGAACCACATCACCCGTTATCGCGGTGGTAGCGTGACCCGCCTGGTAACCCAGGCCACGCCACAGCCGAACGGCTCGTTCAGCCTGGTGTACTTCCAGGACCAGTTCGTATTCCGCGACAAGATGAAGGACTACGATCCGGCGAACCCGGGCAACATCCTGTTTTACTTCAAGCAGAAAGTGACTGCCCCGGCACGACTGGCCGGTGGTGTGCTGCTGGTTCACGAAACCCTCGACCAGGTGAAGGAACCTCGTTCGGCGTGGGTCTACAATGCCGGTCAGCGCCGTGTGCGCCGTGCGCCACAAGTGTCCTATGACGGGCCGGGTACCGCGGCCGATGGCCTGCGTACCTCCGATAACCTGGACATGTTCAACGGTGCACCGGATCGTTACGACTGGAAGCTCGAAGGCAAGAAAGAGATGTACATCGCCTCCGACGCCTACAAGCTCGACGACCCGAGCCTCAAGTACACCGACATCATCAAGGCCGGTCACATCAACCAGGACCTGGCGCGTTACGAGCTGCGCCGGGTGTGGCATGTAGTTGCCACCTTGAAGGAAGGGCAGCGTCACATCTACGCCAAGCGTGACTTCTACATCGACGAAGATACCTGGCAGGCAGCGGTCATCGACCATTACGACGGTCGTGGCCAACTGTGGCGTGTAGGCGAGGCCCATGCCGAGAACTACTACGACAAGCAAGTGCCGTGGTATGCCCTCGAAGCCCTGTATGACCTGCAGTCGGGTCGTTACCTGGCACTGGGCATGAAGAACGAAGAGAAGTCGGCTTATGACTTCGGCTTCACTGCCACCACCAGCGACTTCACCCCGGCCGCGTTGCGTCAGGATGGTGTTCGCTAAGGTGTACTGAGTAGAGGCCGCACCCTCTGAAAACGCCCCGACTGGTTCGGGGCGTTTTTTTTTGCTTGTAGACTTTTTGTAGCCATTTGTAGCAATTACCTTCATTCCCTATCCGTTTACGGCTAGTCTGCGGACATCTGCAACGCCGCCACCCGCAATTCAAACAAGAGCCGGCTATGACTGATTTGTCTACACCCCCAGGTTCTGCAAACGTTGCTGTCGCGACACTCGACGGGCGCTTCTTCCGCCCGCCGTTGCCCGACGGCCATGTGCTGCGTCCACGGTTGTGTGAGCGCCTGAGTGCCGGGCTCGGTGGCAGGTTGCTGCTGGTCAGCGCACCGGCAGGGTTCGGCAAGAGCTCGTTGGCGGTGGAATTCTGTCAGGGGTTGCCGGCGCACTGGCAAAGTCTCTGGCTGGGCTTGAGCCCGCGAGACAGTGACCCGGGACGTTTTCTCGAACGCCTGCTCGAAGGCCTTCAGGACTACTTCCCGCACCTGGGCAGGCAATCCCTCGGGCTGTTGAAAATGCGCCAGCGCCATCAGCCGTTCGCGTTCGAAGAGTGGCTGGACGGCCTGCTCGACGAACTGGCCGAACACCTGTCCACCGCGACGCCATTGCTGCTGGTGCTGGATGATTACCATCTGGCCCAGGGGCCGGTGCTGGATCGTTGCCTGCAATTTTTCCTCAATCATCTCCCCGATGGCTTGCTCGTGATGGTTACCAGTCGCCAGCGTCCCGACTGGCACCTGGCGCGGCTGCGGCTGTCGCGACAACTGCTTGAGTTGCATGAGCAGGATCTGCGCCTGACCCATGACGAGGCCTTGAGTCTGCTCGACCGGCACAGCAGTTCCTTGCGCGGTGAGGCGCTGGAAAACCTGATCCAGCGCAGCGAAGGTTGGGTCGCGGGGTTGCGTTTCTGGCTGCTGGCCGCCTCGGAGGCGGGCACCGATGGTGCGCTGCCGCAAGCGTTGCACGGCGGGGAAGGGCTGATCCGCGATTACTTGCTCGAAGAGGTCATCGATTGCCTGCCGGCCGAGGTTCAGTCATTCCTCTATGACACAGCGCCCCAGGAACGTTTTTGCAGCGAACTGTGCGACGCCGTTCGCGACGCCCATGACAGCGCAGAGATCCTGCGTTTCCTGCTCGCCCACCAAGTGTTCCTGGTGCCGCTGGACGAGCATGGCCACTGGTATCGTTACCACCACCTTTTTTCCGATCTGTTGCGCACGCGCCCGACCTCCCAGTCGATGGTGCCGCCCGCCAGCCTTCACCTGCGTGCCTGCCGCTGGTTCAATGCCCAGGGCCTTCTCGATGAGGCCGTGGAGCAGGCTTTGCGCGCCGGCCACCTGGACGTCGCGGCGAACCTGGTGCAGAACCTCTCCGAAGAGCAACTGCTGGCGGAGCAGAACGTCGGTATGTTGCTGCGCTGGAAAATGGACTTGCCTGACAGCTTGCTGATCAGCACGCCGCGACTGATCGTGCTCTATAGCTGGGCACTGGGGATGGCGTGCCAACTGGATGCCGCCGAAGAACTGGCCAGCCATTTGAGCCGTTTCCTGCCCGCTCCATCGGCCACCGCCCAGAAGTCGATGCTGGCTCAATGGCTGGCGTTGAGCGGCATCATTGCCCGTGGGCGCGGCAACCGCGAACTGACGCTGCGGTACTGCGGCGAAGCGTTGGAAAGTCTTCCGTCCAAGCGTTACGGCCAGCGGCTGATGTGCCTCTCGACCCTGTCCAACCTGGCCATTGCCGACGGTGATTTGTGGCGGGCACGAGGGCTTAACCGCGAATCGCTGGAACTGGCGCAACGGGTCGGCAACCCCTTGTTCGAAGCACTGGCGCACTACGACCGCGCCCGGGTGCTGCAAGCGCGCGGGGAAATCTGTCGGGCGCTGGAGGAGGTTCGTCAGGGAATGCAGCGCCTGCAGAGCTTGTCTGCGCAGCGGCTGTATGCGGTTCGCGCCCGGCTGACCTTGTACGAAGGCTTTTTGCTGGCCCTGCGCATGCAGCCACAATTGGCGCGGGTGCGATTACAGGCCGGATTGAGCGAGGCGCGTGCCTGCCGTGACATCAGCGTGCTGATCGGCCACTGCGTGATTGCCAGGCTGGAAGGCAACAGTGGCGAGTTTGCCAAGGCCTTTGCCGAACTTGCCGAAGCCGAACGCCTCATGCACATCTGGGATGTGCCACCAATCTACTACCTGGCCATGATCACCCTGGTCAAATGTGAACTCTGGCTGGCCCAGGGGCGCACCGATCTGGCCGAAGCCTGGCTGGCACGCCTGGGGCAGACCTATAACGGCGAAAACGGGGCGGCACCACCAGAATTCCACCCGCAATTGCCGCTGCATATCGAATTGCAACAAGCCTTGCTCGACGTCATCCAGGGTCAGCCGATGCTGGCCGAAGGGCGTTTGAATGCGCTGCTTGAACATGGCCAGCAAAGCGGCCGGCAGATGCTCAGTGTCATGGCGCTGACCCAGAAAGTGGCGTTGTTGCTGGGCAACGGACGGGAGCCAGAAGCACGCAAGGCACTGGCCCAGGCGCTGGACGCCGCCGGCGGAGGAGTGCTGCAACCCTTCGAGGGCTTGCTGGCCGAGCACCCGGACTGGTTGCGTGGACAGCTTCAAAACTGTCCGCCAACCCCCGTGTCCCTGAGCCTCAGTGAAAAACTGCCGGCATTGGCTGTCCGTCCCGGGCTGGAGTCCTGCGCGACCGCGGAACAGCTCAGCACCCGGGAAATGGCGGTCCTGCGATTGATTGCCCAAGGCTGTTCGAACCAGGAAATCAGCGATCAGCTGTTTATTTCCCTGCACACGGTCAAGACCCACGCCAGCCACATCAACAGCAAACTCGGGGTCGAGCGGCGTACGCAGGCCGTGGCGCGGGCGAAGGAGTTGGGGGTGCTGGGTTAAGGATTTTTCACGTTACACATCGCGGCCATTGGCTGGATACTCAATTGTGCGAAAATCGCCCGTCCCCGTTTATCGAGCAGGCCCCCGATGTCCCAGCATCCCACCCTCATCCGCGAAACCTTCCCCGTCGGCCCGTTGCAGTGCAACTGCACGATCATCGGCGATCCGGTGACGAAAAAGGCCATCGTCGTCGATCCGGGTGGCAATCATGAGCTGATCCTGGCGCGTCTCGATGCCCTGGGTCTGAAAGTGGTCAGCATCATTCACACCCACGCCCACCTCGATCACTTCCTGGCGTCCGGTCAGCTCAAGGAGAAAACCGGCGCGACCCTGCACTTGCACAAGGAAGACCAGTTTCTGTGGGACAACCTGGAAATGCAGTGCCAGATGTTCGGCGTTCCTTATACCCCGGTGCCATCCCCGGACCGCTGGCTGGCCGATGATGAAGAACTGGCCTGCGGTTGTGGCGTGGCGCTGCACACGCCAGGTCATACACCGGGCTCCATGAGCTTCTGGTTTTCCGAGGCCAAGTTGCTGATTGCCGGCGATACGCTGTTTCGTCGCGGAGTCGGGCGCACGGACTTATGGGGTGGCGATCAGGCGACCATCGTGCGTTCGATCAAACAGCGTTTGTACACCCTTGACGAAGAGGCGACGGTGGTGGCCGGGCATGGTCCGGACACCCGTCTGGGCGATGAAATGCGCGAAAACCCCTTTGTGCGGGCCTGATTTGTAACGAGCGGAATTTTTGTTCCCGAAAGTGATCCAACACCCGCAAAGGCTGTGCCTTGGTCCGTTGCACCACAGAATGCAAAAAAAGTAGGAGCTTTACATGTTCACCACGCGTCGTTTGATTATTCTCGCTACGGCTGTGGCCGTTTTGTCCGGTTGTGCCTCGCCTAACCCATACGGCGGTCAGGGCCAGGCACAGGGCCAGGCGGATAGCGGCTCCGAAGGCATGAGCAAGACCGCGAAATACGGTGGCCTCGGCGCTCTGGCCGGTGCGCTGGCCGGTGCTGCGATCAACCACGATAACCGTGGCAAGGGCGCACTGATCGGTGCGGCGGTGGTCGGTGCTTCCGCCGCCGGCTACGGCTACTACGCCGATCAGCAAGAGAAAAAGCTGCGCGCCAGCATGGCCAACACCGGTGTTGAAGTTCAGCGCCAGGGCGACCAGATCAAGCTGATCATGCCGGGCAACATCACGTTCGCGACCGATTCGGCGAACATTGCCCCAGGTTTCTATCAGCCGCTGAACAACCTGGCGGGCTCGCTGAAAGAGTTCAACCAGAACCAGATCGAGATCGTCGGCTATACCGACAGCACCGGCAGCCGTCAGCACAACATGGACCTGTCCCAGCGTCGTGCCCAGAGCGTGGCCACCTACCTGACCTCGCAAGGTGTCAGCGGTGCCAACCTGAGCGCTCGCGGTGCCGGCCCGGATAGCCCGGTTGCCAGCAACGGCGACGTCAACGGCCGGGCGCAGAACCGCCGTGTAGAGGTCAACCTCAAGGCGATTCCTGGCCAGCAGTACGGTGCCCAGCAGCAAGGTACGGTCCAGCAGTACCCTTGATCGTCTGATTGAGCCCCAGGTGTAAAAAAATGCCCGCCCGATCCTAAGTAGATCAGGCGGGCTTTTTTGTATCGTCAGTTCTGGCTTCTTCGCGGGCAAGCCCGCTCCCACAGGTTAGTGTTGAATGCAGATTTTGTGTTCGACATCGACCACTGTGGGAGCGGGCTTGCCCGCGAAGGGGCCGGGGTGGGCAACAGATAAAACGGATCAGTAATAAAAAAACCCCCGGAGAATCACTTGTCCGGGGGCTTTTTGTCATGCGCGAAAGCTGCTTACTTCTTCAGGCCATAATGCTCATCGAGCATGCCCGGCGAGTTCGGGGCTTTCGGTGCGTAGTCGCGCGGCGGCTCCTGATCGCGCGGTGGCGTCAGGCGTTCACGGGGCGCCTGTGCCGCGTCGGCGTGCAGGGAAGCCAGCAGGCGTTGGCGAGTCTGCTCGTCCAGGGCCAGGCGGTTGGCGCCCTCGGCGAGATGGTCCTGCACTTCCTGATAGCTCTGAGTCAGTTTCTTGACCAGTGTCGCGGTGCTGTTGAAGTGGGTCACCACCTCGTTCTGATAACTGTCGAAACGTTCCTGAATATCGTCCAGCTGACGCTGCGTGCGGCTGGGCGCGGCGTTCGGTGCAACGCGAGCGATCAGGAACCCAATGGCGACACCCACAACCAGGGCAAGAGTCGGTAACAACCAAACTAAGAGCGAGTGTTCCACGAGTCCTTCCTCTATAAACGGCTTTGCTTTACGTTAACGGCTCGAACCTGCGCTGTATACCGCGATTCACTCGCAATAGACAGCCACAGACAATTTGCTAGACGAGTCGACCCGATCCGGGGTCACGGAGTTCCTTCCTTGCTTATGCGTGAAACCCCTGTAGTGATTGATGGCCCGGTGGGTCAACTGGAAGCACTGCTTCTGGAAAACAACAGTCTGGACAACGAGCAGCCGCGTGGCCTGGCGCTCATCTGCCATCCGAACCCGGTGCAGGGCGGCACCATGCTCAACAAAGTGGTCTCGACCCTGCAGCGCACTGCGCGTGATGCCGGTTTGATCACCCTGCGTTTTAACTACCGTGGTGTCGGCGCCAGCGAAGGCACCCACGACATGGGCACCGGCGAAGTCGATGACGCACAGGCTGTCGCCGAATGGTTTCGCGCCAGACACCCGCAATTGCCACTGACCCTGTTCGGTTTCTCCTTCGGTGGATTTGTTGCAGCAAGTCTCGGCGGACGTCTGGAAGCGAAGGGCGAGAAGCTCAAGCACTTGTTCATGGTTGCGCCAGCGGTCATGCGCCTGGGCGATCAGGATCAACTGCCGCAGCACGGCGAGCTGACCCTGATCCAGCCGGAAACCGACGAAGTGATCGATCCGCAGCTTGTTTACGAATGGTCCGACAAGCTCGAACGCCCCCATGAGCTGCTGAAAGTGGCAGAATGCGGACACTTTTTTCATGGCAAGCTGACCGATCTCAAGGATCTGATCCTGCCGCGTCTCTCGAATTGATTGCAGTCTGACAAGCGATTACCCATGACGACTCGTACCCGTATCCTCACCGGCATCACCACCACCGGCACGCCGCACCTGGGCAACTACGCCGGCGCCATCCGCCCGGCGATCGTCGCCAGCCGTGACAGCAATGCCGATTCGTTCTACTTCCTGGCCGACTACCACGCCCTGATCAAGTGCGATGACCCGCTGCGCATCCAGCGCTCGCGTCTGGAAATCGCCGCGACCTGGCTGGCCGGTGGTCTGGATGTCGACCGCGTGACTTTTTACCGCCAGTCCGACATCCCGGAAATCCCCGAACTGACCTGGCTGCTGACCTGCGTTGCCGCCAAGGGCCTGCTTAATCGCGCCCACGCCTACAAGGCTTCGGTGGACAAGAACGTCGAGACCGGCGAAGACCCGGACGCCGGCATCACCATGGGCCTGTACAGCTACCCGGTGCTGATGGCCGCAGACATCCTGATGTTCAATGCGCACAAGGTGCCGGTCGGTCGTGACCAGATCCAGCACGTGGAAATGGCCCGCGACATCGGCCAGCGCTTCAACCACCTGTTTGGCCAGGGCAAAGAGTTTTTCACCATGCCCGAGGCGTTGATCGAAGAGAGCGTCGCCACGTTGCCGGGCCTGGATGGCCGCAAGATGTCGAAGAGCTACGACAACACCATCCCGCTGTTCAGCAGCGCCAAAGAGATGAAGGACGCCATTTCGCGGATCGTCACCGACTCCCGCGCGCCGGGCGAAGCCAAGGATCCGGACAACTCGCACCTGTTCACCCTTTTCCAGGCGTTCGCCACCCCGGCGCAGGCCGACGAGTTCCGCAGCGACCTGTTGCAGGGCTTGGGTTGGGGCGAGGCGAAGAATCGTCTGTTCCAGTTGCTGGACAGCGAGCTGGGCGAATCCCGCGAGCGTTATAACCAATTGATCGAGCGCCCGGCGGATCTGGAAGACATCCTGCAGCACGGCGCGAAAAAGGCCCGTGCGGTGGCGACTCCGTTCCTCAACGAACTGCGTGAAGCGGTGGGCCTGCGCTCCTTCGTTGCCCAGGCTCAAGTGGCGGCGACCACCAAGAAGAAAGCCGTGAAGGCTGCGCGTTTTGTAAGCTTCCGCGAAGACGACGGCAGTTTCCGCTTCCGTCTGCTGGCGGCCGATGGCGAACAACTACTGTTGTCGCGCAACTTCGCGGATGGCAAAACCGCAGGGCAAGTGACCAAGCAGTTGCAAGCGGGCCAGGATCTGGACGTGCGCAGTGAAGCCCTGGGCTTCAGTGTCTGGCTGGAAGACGAGTGCGTTGCCGACAGCCCGTCCTTCGCCGACAACGCCGCACGCGACGCGGCCATCGAAGCCTTGCGCATCGCCCTGACGCCTGTTCAGGAATAAACAACGGTTCGGCCCGACCAAGGGCTGATTGCCATTCCTCGGGGCCGTCGCTACAGTGTCGGCCCGTTTTTGTTGCCTTGCTAACGAATTATGACGCCCCTAGAACGATATCAAGCTGATCTGAAACGCCCGGAATTCTTCCATGACGCCGCGCAGGAAACTGCCGTGCGTCATTTGCAGCGCCTGTACGACGACCTGGTCGCGGCCGAGCAAAACAAGCCGGGCCTGCTGGGCAAGTTGTTTGGCAAGAAGGATCAGACCCCGGTCAAGGGCCTGTATTTCTGGGGCGGCGTAGGTCGCGGCAAGACTTACCTGGTGGACACCTTCTTCGAAGCGCTGCCCTTCAAGGAAAAGTCCCGTACGCACTTCCACCGCTTCATGAAGCGCGTGCACGAAGAGATGAAAACCCTGGGCGGCGAGAAAAACCCGCTGACCATCATCGCCAAGCGTTTCGCCACCGAAGCCCGGGTCATCTGCTTCGATGAATTCTTCGTTTCCGACATCACCGACGCCATGATCCTTGGCACTCTGATGGAAGAACTGTTCAAGAACGGCGTGACCCTGGTCGCGACTTCGAACATCGTGCCGGACGGCCTGTACAAGGACGGCCTGCAGCGCGCGCGCTTCCTGCCGGCCATTGCGCTGATCAAGCAGAACACCGAGATCGTCAACGTCGACAGCGGCGTCGACTATCGTCTGCGTCACCTCGAACAAGCCGAGCTGTTCCACTATCCGCTCGACGAAGCCGCCAACGAAAGCCTGCGCAAGAGCTTCCGTGCGCTGACACCGGAATGCACGGCGGCGGTCGAAAATGACGTGCTAATGATCGAGAACCGTGAAATTCGTGCCCTGCGCACCTGCGATGACGTGGCCTGGTTCAACTTCCGCGAACTGTGCGACGGCCCGCGCAGCCAGAACGACTACATCGAGCTGGGCAAGATCTTCCACGCCGTACTGCTCAGCGATGTCGAGCAGATGAGCGTCACCACCGACGACATCGCCCGACGCTTCATCAACATGGTCGACGAGTTCTACGACCGCAACGTGAAGCTGATCATCTCCGCCGAAGTCGAGCTTAAAGACCTGTACACAGGTGGCCGCCTGAACTTCGAGTTCCAGCGTACCCTCAGCCGACTGCTGGAAATGCAATCCCACGAATTCCTGTCCCGGGCGCACAAGCCGTAAGATGATTCGGAAAATGAAAAGGGCCTGCACATGCAGGCCCTTTTTTTTGCGCTGAAGAAACCTCAAATTCACCGCAATCCCTGTGGGAGCAAGCCCGCTCCCACATTGGATTTGTGTCGGGCCTGGATCTACGCAGCTTGCTGAAACTGCTGCCGGTACTGGTTCGGCGACAACTCCGTGTGCTGGCGGAACAACCGGGCGAAGAAGCTCGCATCGTCATAGCCAACTTCATAGCTGATGGTCTTGATGCTCTTGCGGCTGGCGGACAGCAAGCCCTTGGCGGTTTCGATGCGCAGGCGTTGCAGGTAATGCAATGGCTTGTCACCGGTGGCGGTCTGGAAGCGGCGCATGAAATTGCGGATGCTCATGCCGTGTTCGCGGGCGACATCTTCGAAACGGAACTTGTCGGCGAAGTGTTCTTCGAGCCAGTGCTGGATCTGCAGGATGATCACGTCCTGGTGCAGCTTCTGCCCGCCGAATCCAATCCGTCCTGGCGAGTAGCTGCGCTGCACTTCATAGAGGATGTCCCGGGCTACGGCCTGGGACACGTTGGCGCCGCAGAAACGCTCGATCAGGTAAATGTACAAATCGCATGCCGAGGTGGTGCCTCCGGCGCAGTACAGGTTGTCGGCGTCGGTCAGGTGCTTGTCCTGATTGAGCTGGACCTGGGGGAAGCGTTCGGCGAAGGCATTGAAGAAGCGCCAGTAGGTGGTCGCTTCCTTGCCATTGAGCAACCCGGCTTCGGCCAGCCAGAAAACACCGGTGGCCTCGCCGCACAATACGGCGCCGCGCGCATGTTGCTGGCGCAACCAGGGCAGGACTTGCGGATAACGTTTGCAGAGGCTGTCGAAATCGTCCCAGAACGCGGGAAGAACGATGATGTCGGCGTTTTCCAGCCCGCCATCCACCGGAATCATCACGTCACTGAAGGTGTTGACCGGTTTGCCGTCGGGGCTGACCAGGCGGGTTTCGAACGCCGGTGTCAGGCCCTGGCCCAGCTGTTTGCCGTAGCGCAGGCTGGCGAGGTGGAAGAAGTCCTTGGCTTGCATGAGGGTGGAAGCGAAAACCCGGTCGATGGCCAGGATGCTGACGCGCCGCAGGGGCGTGGAGGCTTGGTTAGACATAATTCAACTTTATTTTTATAGGGGGAAGTGGTCACCAGACGGCTGGATCGTCTTATTTTTTGTCGGATGTGTCCAGTGTCCTGTATCGGAAGCGAGGCATAGTCTTTGAGGTCAACTCCTTCTAAAAACAAAGAAAAGGTGCCGCATGATCCCCAGAACCCTGTTCAGTTCCGAGCACGAGCTTTTCCGCGAGAGCGTGCGGACGTTCCTCGAAAAAGAGGCGGTGCCGTTCCATGGGCAATGGGAAAAACAAGGCTATATCGACCGCAAGCTATGGAACAAGGCAGGGGAGGCGGGGATGCTTTGCTCGCACTTGCCGGAAGAGTACGGCGGCCTGGGGGCGGACTTTCTCTACAGCGCGGTGGTGATCGAAGAAGTGGGGCGGCTGGGCCTTACCGGCATCGGTTTTTCCCTGCACTCGGACATCGTGGCGCCCTACATCCTGCATTACGGCAGTGAGGCGCTGAAGCATAAATACCTGCCGAAACTGGTGTCCGGCGAGATGGTTACCGCGATCGCCATGACCGAACCGGGCGCCGGTTCCGATCTGCAAGGGGTGAAAACCACCGCCGTGCTCGATGGCGACGAGTACGTGATCAACGGCTCCAAGACCTTTATCACCAACGGCTACCTGGCGGATCTGGTGATCGTCGTCGCCAAGACCGATCCGAAGGCCGGCGCGAAGGGCACCAGTTTGTTTCTGGTGGAAGCCAATACGCCGGGCTTCGACAAGGGCAAGCGCCTGGAGAAGGTCGGGATGAAGGCCCAGGACACTTCGGAGCTGTTCTTCCAGGACGTGCGTGTGCCCAAGGAAAACCTGCTGGGCCAGGCCGGAATGGGCTTTGCCTACCTGATGCAGGAGTTGCCCCAGGAACGCCTTACCGTGGCCGTTGGCGGGCTGGCTTCAGCCGAAGCGGCGCTGCAATGGACGCTGGACTACACCCGCGAGCGCAAGGCGTTCGGCAAGTCGATCGCGGATTTCCAGAATACCCGGTTCAAGCTGGCGGAGATGGCCACGGAAATCCAGATTGGTCGGGTCTTCGTCGACCGCTGCCTGGAACTGCACCTGCAAGGCAAGCTCGACGTGCCGACGGCGGCGATGGCCAAGTACTGGGGCACCGACCTGCAATGCAAGGTGCTCGACGAGTGCGTGCAGTTGCACGGTGGCTACGGGTTCATGTGGGAGTACCCGATCGCGCGGGCATGGGCGGATGCGCGGGTACAGCGGATTTATGCCGGGACGAACGAGATCATGAAGGAGATCATTGCACGGTCGCTTTGATCCCGGATGGCAGGACTGACGCTTTCGCGAGCAAGCCCGCTCCCACATTCAATCGAGTTCTCCCAAGGGAATACGGTCGAAAATGTGGGAGCGGGCTTGCTCGCGAATGGGGTCTATGAATCAATCAAGGCGCAGGATTCGGGTGATCCTTGTGAATCGCCTCGATCCCCTCCAGCACTTCTTCCGACAACTTCAAGTCGAAACTGGCGATGTTGCTGTCCAGTTGCTCCATCGTCGTCGCGCCAATGATGTTGCTGGTCACGAACGGCTGCTGCGTCACGAACGCCAGGGCCATTTGCGCCGGGTCCAGGCCGTGCTCGCGAGCCAGAGCCACGTAACGGCTGCAGGCAGCTTCAGACTGCGGGTTGAAATAGCGGCTGAAGCGGCTGTAGAGGCTCAAGCGACCTTTTGGCGGGCGGGCACCACCTTCGTACTTGCCTGACAGGAAACCGAACGCCAGCGGCGAATAGGCGAGCAGGCCGCATTGCTCGCGGATGGCGATTTCCGCCAGGCCGACTTCAAAGCTGCGGTTGAGCAGGTTGTACGGGTTCTGGATCGACACGGCGCGCGGCCAGCCTCGGGCTTCGGCCAGGGCCAGGAAGCGCATGGTGCCCCACGGCGTCTCGTTGGACAGGCCGATGTGGCGGATCTTGCCGGCCTTCACCTGCTCGTCCAGCGCTTCGAGGGTGTCTTCCAGCGGGGTCAGGTTGGCTTCGATCTTGTGCTTGTAGCCCAGTTGTCCGAAAAAGTTGGTGCTGCGCTCCGGCCAGTGCAGTTGGTACAAGTCGATGTAATCGGTCTGCAGGCGCTTGAGGCTGGCGTCCACGGCTTCGGTGATGTGCTGACGATTGTGCCGAAGGTTCTTGTCGCGGATGTAGTCGATGGTGTTGCCGGGGCCGGCGATCTTGCTGGCCAGGATCCAGTCGGCGCGGTCGCCGCGGCTTTTGAAGTAATTGCCGATGTAGCGTTCGGTGGTGGCGTAGGTTTCGGCCTTGGGCGGCACCGGGTACATCTCGGCGGTGTCGATGAAGTTGATCCCGGCGCTCTTGGCCCGTTCAATCTGGGCGAAGGCGTCTGCCTCGCTGTTTTGCTCGCCCCAGGTCATGGTTCCGAGGCAGAGGGCACTCACGTTCAGATTGGTTCGGCCTAGCTGGCGATAGTCCATCGGGTGCTCCTTGGGCAAAACAATCATAAAAGCAGGTTGAATTATTTTTCGCAATCTGCATAATTGCGCACCTCTTTCTGCAGTGGAAGTGATGCGCCGCCGCCGAAGAATCTTGCCGTTGAACGGACGCGCCGACCCGAGCCCCCGAAAGCGTCTGTATCCGGCTGCCTTTGACTTGTCAAAGTACGCACTATTCAGTAAGATCCGCCGTCTAATTTACAGGGCGGCCCCTGAGGCTATAAAGAATGAAAACTTTTACTGCTAAACCGGAAACAGTAAAGCGCGACTGGTTTGTCGTCGACGCTGCTGGTCAGACCCTGGGTCGTCTGGCCACCGAAATCGCGAGCCGTCTGCGTGGCAAGCACAAGCCTGAGTACACTCCTCACGTTGACACCGGCGACTACATCGTCGTAATCAACGCTGAGCAGATCCGTGTTACCGGTGCTAAAACCACTGACAAAATGTACTACTCCCACTCCGGTTTCCCGGGCGGCATCAAGTCGATCAACTTTGAAAAGCTGATCGCCAAGGCCCCTGAGCGCGTGATCGAGACCGCGGTCAAAGGCATGCTGCCTAAGAACCCGCTGGGTCGCGACATGTACCGTAAGCTGAAAGTCTATGCGGGCGCTGCACACCCACATACTGCTCAGCAGCCCCAAGAACTGAAGTTTTAACGGAATAGTACATTATGTCGGCGACTCAAAATTACGGCACTGGCCGTCGCAAGACCGCAACCGCACGCGTTTTCCTGCGTCCGGGTACTGGTAACATCTCCATCAACAACCGTTCGCTGGATAATTTCTTCGGCCGCGAAACTGCCCGCATGGTAGTTCGTCAGCCGCTGGAATTGACTGAGACTGTCGAGAAGTTCGACATCTACGTCACCGTGATCGGCGGTGGTGTGAGTGGTCAGGCTGGCGCAATCCGCCACGGCATCACTCGTGCCTTGATGGACTACGACGAGACTCTGCGCAGCGCCCTGCGTAAAGCCGGCTTCGTAACCCGCGATGCTCGTGAAGTTGAACGTAAGAAAGTCGGTCTGCGTAAAGCGCGTAAGCGTCCGCAGTACTCGAAGCGTTAATTCGCTTTCACGTTCAAAAAAGAACGCCCAGTTTCCTCGCGGAGCTGGGCGTTTTTTTATGTCTGCGATTTATCAAAGAATTGCGCTGTGACAACTTGCCACATCCGCAGACGCCCTATACTACAAGGCTTGGGGGTGGTGGGCTCCGGTAATTACCTTGTCAGAATTGGGGCTTTTCATTACCATTCGGCAAAATTTTTATAAGTACATAGTTTTACTTAGTAGATGCCTGATTTAACAGGCCACAAAGCTGATGGGAGAGGACTGAATGAGCAATGACGGCGTGAATGCAGGCCGGCGTCGCTTCTTGGTAGCAGCCACATCCGTGGTGGGTGCTGCAGGAGCGGTGGGGGCTGCGGTCCCGTTCGTGGGGTCATGGTTTCCCAGTGCCAAGGCGAAAGCCGCAGGTGCACCGGTGAAAGTGAATGTCAGCAAGATCGAGCCAGGCCAGCAGATGATTGCTGAGTGGCGCGGCCAGCCGGTGTTCATCGTCCGCCGTACACAGGAAATCCTGGGGAATCTGAAGAAGATCGAGGGCCAGCTCGCTGACCCGACCTCCAAGAACTCGACACAACCGACTTACGTTGATCCGGAAATCCGTTCGATCAAACCCGAGGTCCTGCTGCTGATCGGTATCTGCACGCACCTGGGTTGCTCGCCGACCTTCCGTCCCGAAGTGGCACCTGCGGATCTGGGTAAAGACTGGGTAGGCGGCTATTTCTGCCCTTGCCACGGTTCCCACTACGATCTGGCTGGTCGCGTCTACAAGTCGCAGCCTGCGCCTTTGAACCTGCCAGTTCCCCCGCATTCCTATGAGACCGATGAAATCATTATCATTGGCGTCGATACGGAGAAAGCGTGATGAGCAAGTTCATGGATTGGGTTGATGCGCGCTTTCCCGCCACCAAGATGTGGGAGGACCATCTCAGCAAGTATTACGCTCCGAAGAACTTCAACTTCTTCTATTTCTTTGGCTCCCTGGCGCTGCTCGTTCTGGTCAACCAGATCGTTACCGGTGTCTGGCTGACCATGAGCTACAACCCGTCGGCGGAAGAGGCGTTCGCCTCCGTCGAATACATCATGCGCGACGTCGAGTACGGCTCGATCCTGCGTCTGCTGCACTCCACCGGCGCTTCGGCGTTCTTCATCGTGGTCTATCTGCACATGTTCCGTGGCCTGCTCTACGGTTCGTACCAGAAGCCGCGTGAGCTGGTGTGGGTCTTCGGCATGCTGATCTACCTGGCACTGATGGCCGAAGCCTTCATGGGCTACCTGCTGCCGTGGGGGCAGATGTCCTACTGGGGTGCCCAGGTGATCATCTCGCTGTTCGGTGCGATCCCGGTCATCGGCAATGACCTGACCCAGTGGATTCGTGGTGACTACCTGATTTCCGGTATTACCCTGAACCGCTTCTTCGCCTTGCACGTGGTTGCCCTGCCGATCGTTATCCTGGGTCTGGTGGTGCTGCACATCCTGGCCTTGCACGAAGTCGGTTCGAACAACCCGGACGGCGTGGACATCAAGAAGCACAAGGACGAAAACGGCATACCGCTGGACGGCATTGCCTTCCACCCTTACTACACCGTGAAAGATATCGTCGGCGTGGTGGTGTTCCTGTTCATCTTCTGCTCGATCGTGTTCTTCTTCCCGGAAATGGGCGGCTACTTCCTCGAGAAGCCGAACTTTGAAGTGGCGAACGCCTTCAAGACCCCAGAGCACATCGCTCCGGTCTGGTACTTCACTCCGTTCTACGCCATCTTGCGTGCGATTCCGGACAAGCTCCTGGGCGTGATCGCCATGGGCGCGGCCATCGCTGTGCTGTTCGTCCTGCCGTGGCTGGACCGTAGCCCGGTCAAGTCGATGCGCTACAAGGGCTGGCTGAGCAAGATCTGGCTCTGGGTGTTCTGCATCTCGTTCGTGATCCTGGGCGTGCTGGGCGTATTGGCTCCAACCCCGGAGCGTACGTTGCTGTCGCAGGTATGTACCTTCCTGTACTTCGCCTACTTCATTCTGATGCCGTTCTACACCCGGCTCGAGAAGACCAAACCGGTTCCGGAAAGGGTGACTGGCTGATGAAAAAACTATTTGCTGTATTGATGCTTGCTGCATTGCCAGTGTTCGCTTTCGCAGCTGAGCACGGTGGCCCCGAGCTGGAAAAAGTCGACATCGACGTTTCCGATAAAGCAGCCATGCAGGACGGCGCGCGTACGTTCGCCAACTACTGCATGGGTTGTCACAGTGCCAAGTTCCAGCGCTATGAGCGTGTTGCCGACGACCTGGGCATTCCCCATGAATTGATGCTGGAGAAGCTGATGTTCACGGGGGCCAAGATCGGCGACCACATGAGCATCGGCATGCAGCCGGCGGACGCCAAGGCCTGGTTTGGCGCAGCGCCGCCGGACCTGACCCTGGTTGCCCGCGTTCGCGGCACCGACTGGCTCTACGGTTACCTGAGGTCGTTCTACGAAGATCCTGCGCGTCCATGGGGCGTGAACAACAAGGTTTTCCCGAACGTGGGCATGCCTAACGTCCTGGCCGGCCTGCAAGGTCGCCAGGTGGTTGGTTGCAAGCAGGTTCAGATCGTCGAAGACGGCAAGAAGCAATATGATCCTCTGACCGGTACGGCGCTGACTCATGAAGCGTGCGATCAGTTGACCATCGTGCCGAAAAGCGGTGCCCTGACTGCAGAGCAGTTCGATGAGAAGGTCAAGAATCTGGTAACCTTCCTGGCTTACTCGGCTAACCCGGTTAAGCTGCAACATCAGCGCATCGGTACGTACGTATTGTTGTACCTGGCGTTCTTCTTTGTCTTCGCTTACCTGCTCAAGCGCGAATACTGGAAAGACGTGCACTGATAAAGCTTCAAGCTATTGCTGTTAATCGCGCGCGCCCAAGGGCGCCTCTGAAGATGTAGCGAAACTGGTGATCCAGTCGTTACGGGAGGCGCCCTCTGGGCGCGCTCGTTTTTGAGCTTTCGATAATTTCTACAAGCGAGGAGGATCGCCATGGGCGTGACCAATCGGTTGGCCTGTTACTCCGACCCCGCCGACCACTATTCCCACCGAGTGCGCATCGTACTGGCAGAGAAGGGTGTCAGCGCCGAGATCATTTACGTGGAGGCTGGTCGTCAGCCACCTAAACTGATTGAAGTGAACCCTTATGGCAGTCTGCCCACCCTGGTCGATCGCGACCTGGCGTTGTGGGAGTCGACTGTGGTGATGGAATATCTGGATGAGCGTTACCCGCACCCGCCGCTACTGCCGGTTTATCCCGTGGCGCGTGCCAACAGTCGCCTGCTGATGCACCGCATTCAGCGCGACTGGTGTGGTCTGGTGGACCTGATTCTGGATTCGCGGACCAAGGAAGCAGCCCGTACCGTGGCTCGAAAAGAGTTGCGCGAAAGCCTGACGGGTGTGTCGCCACTGTTTGCCGACAAACCGTTTTTCCTCAGTGAGGAACAAAGTCTGGTGGATTGCTGCCTATTGCCAATACTCTGGCGATTGCCGATTCTGGGTATAGAACTGCCGCGGCCGGCCAAGCCGCTGCTTGATTATATGGAGCGCCAGTTTGCGCGTGAGGCTTTCCAGGCGAGTCTGTCTGGTGTCGAACGCGACATGCGCTAAGGCTTAAGGAGCCGTTATGAACTCCAGTCGACCTTATCTGGTCCGCGCGCTCTATGAGTGGATTGTGGACAACGATTGCACCCCGCACATGCTGGTCAATTCCGAGTACCCGTCGGTGCAGGTGCCTCAAGGGTTTGCCAGTGACGGACAGATCGTCCTGAACGTATCGCCGCAAGCCGTGCGTCACTTGCACATGGATAACGAGGCGGTCAGTTTCGAGGGGCGCTTTGGTGGCGTGCCGCACACCTTGTACGTGCCAATTGCTTCGATCCTGGGTATCTACGCCCGGGAGAATGGCCAGGGCATGGTGTTCGATCTGGAATCGCCGATGGGCGAGGACGACGAGATCGAACCGGATGACGATCTTCCGCCACCCGACAGTGAGCCGCCGCGTCCAAGCGGTCGCCCCAGTTTGAAGGTGGTGAAGTAATAAAAAAGGCGATCCATGCGGATCGCCTTTTTTATTACTTCACCACCTTCAAACGTAGGAGCTGCCGCAGGCTGCGATCTTTTGATCTTGTTTTTGGAAGATCAGGATCAAAAGATCGTCCGAACGCGGCCCGAGCCTGCGGCAGCTGCTGCATCGCGTGCAGATCAGGTCAGTCGATGTACTCAAACAACTTCACAATCTTCTGCACACCGGAAACCCCTTGCACCAGGTTGGTCGCCTGCGCCGCTTCCTGTTTGGTCAGCAGGCCCAGCAAGTAGACGATGCCGTTTTCAGTGACAACCTTGATGCGCGAGCCAGGGATGTTCGCATCGGCGAGCATCTGGGTCTTGATCTTGGTGGTCAGCCAGGTGTCGTTCTGGCGTGCCAGCAACGAAGAGGGCGGCAGGACTTGCAGTTCGTTGTGCACCTGTTTCACGCGCTGGACAGCGGCGGCGGCCTGTTCGGCCTTGGCCTTGAGGTCTGCTCGCGGTGTTTGCCCGGCGAGTAGCACGACACCGTTGAAGCTGGTGACGACGATGTGCGAATCCTTGTCCAGGGCCGGGTCGGCCTTGGCGATGTTCACGCCGACCTTGGTGTCGATCAGGGAATCGTCGATCTTGCTGCCCAGTGTGCGAGTGCCACGGTCATCTTCAATCGGTGCTTCACGGCTGGCAGTCACCACCGAGGTACAGCCGCTGATGCCGAGGCACAGGGTCAAGGCCAGTAGGCCAAGGCGATTAGGGGTCATTCTTCACTCCCGAACAATTGGCTGTCGATCAAGTCGCAAAGGCAGTGGATCGCCAGCAGGTGGACTTCTTGAATACGAGCGGTGACGTTGGCCGGTACGCGAATCTCGACGTCCTCGGGCAACAGTAGCGACGCCATGCCGCCGCCATCACGCCCCGTCAATGCTACGACAATCATTTCGCGATCATGTGCGGCCTGGATCGCTTGAATTATGTTGGCCGAGTTGCCGCTGGTGGAGATAGCCAGCAACACATCGCCCGGTTGGCCGAGTGCGCGGATCTGCTTGGAGAAGATTTCGTTGTAGCTGTAATCGTTGGCGATCGAGGTGATCGTCGAGCTGTCGGTCGTCAGGGCGATGGCCGGCAGGCTCGGGCGCTCGCGCTCAAAACGATTGAGCAGCTCGGACGAGAAGTGCTGGGCGTCGCCGGCTGAGCCACCGTTGCCGCAGGAAAGCATTTTGCCTTCGTTGAGCAGGGCGTTGACCATGACCTGGCTGGCTTGCTCGATGTGCGGTGCAAGGACTTCCATCGCCTGTTGCTTGGTGTCGATACTGGCCTGAAAAAGCTGGCGAATTCGCGATTGCATGTCCATCTGTGTGACCTTAAGTAGCGCGGCTGTTCGGCACATGAATGTGCAGCCCGCAAAGCAAAGAGCAAAAGTGTTGGGTGATAGTGTCCGGTTCGCAATGCCGGCGATCAGCCGTCGAAGGCGTTCTGTAGCCAGTTCAACTGATCGAGGTTGCTGTCGATGGCAATCACGTCGAAGCGGCAAGGGGAATTGGCCCAGCGCGGCTCGCGCTGAAGAAAATATTGTGCGGCGAAAATCAGTTTTTGCCGTTTGCGCTCATCGATGCTATCGAGCGCGCCACCCCATTGAGTGTTTTTTCTGTAGCGGACTTCAATGAATACTACTGTATCGCCATCTAGCATGACCAGATCAAGCTCGCCGCGTTTACACAACCAGTTCTGCGCCAGCAGGCGCAGACCCTGTTGTTGAAGATGCCCGAGCGCATGGCGCTCGGCATCCTTGCCGCTTTGCTGGCGTGACCTGTCGGGCATCAGCGAGCGGTGTCCGGCAGGCGCTGAACCTGGCCATTGGCGAACTCGGCCCATGGCAACTGGCGCACGACCCGCTGGCTCTGAGACATGCCAAGGCTGCCCGACTCACCGTCGATGCGGCTGTCCGGCAGAGACTTGAGCTGGCCCAGGCGAGGCGCCAGTCGATAGGCATCCACACCCATGGCATACAGGCGTCCCAGGCTGCCGGCGGCCTGTGGCCATTGAGCGGTGACCTGGCGGCGCAGTGGATCATTGGCGTCCAGCAACCATGGCGTCTCGCAGAAGCGAATGCCATTCATATCGTTGTACTGGTTGACGTCACCGCTGGCGCTGAACACGTGGGAGGTGGCGTAGACCGGAACATCGCCAGCGTACTGGAAGTTCAGGGTCGGTTTGATCTGCTGTGCCTGTTGCGGTGTTGCGGCGAGGAAAATGAACTCGATGTCCTGGCGGCGCGATGGCTGGGCGGCCACTTGCGAGCCAACGGTGCTTTGCAGGCTCTTGGCGCGACCTTCGCTCTGGCGCAACTGGAACATGTCGGCAATCTGTTGGGCCAGTTGGACCGGCTGGTCGACGCGTTCGGTGGCGACGATGGTGCCGCCATTGGCCTGCCAGTCCTGGCTGAACGCCTTGAGCACGCGGTCGCCCCATTCACCTTTCGGCACCATGATGGCTGCGCGATGCAGACCGTCGGCGCGAGCGCGGCGCGACACTTCGCGGGCTTCGTCTTCAGCGGCAAGACCGAACTGGAACAGCTGCGCCGGGCCTTGATCGCCTTCACTGTAATTGAGTGCCAGGGTCGTGATCGGCAATTGCGGGCGAGTGCTCAGCTGTTTGACCAGCGGCTTCTCCAGCGGGCCGACGACCAGTTGCACGCCATCGGCCTGGGCCTTGCGGTAGAACTCGTCCATGGAAGTCAGGCGCGAGCTGTCATAGAACTCGATGGCGGGCGGTTTCTGCCCGGCCTGTTGGGCCTGGTAGTGAGCGGCCATGAAGCCGTCGCGCAGTGCTTTGCCGACCGAGGCCAGTTGGCCGTCCTGAGGCAGCAGCAGGGCGATCTTGTTCAGGGGCTGGCTGGCCAGCTCCTTGAGTTGGGTCAGTGGCTGCGGCAATTGAACGGCTGCCGGGTGTTTCGGGTTTTGCGCGCGCCAGTTGTCGATGGCAGCCTGTTGCTGTTCCAGGGTGCCGGCGGATTTCACGGCCAGCGCCAGGGCCATCCAGCCGCCGAGATCGTCGGTGGTGTTCGGCCGCAACTGATCGGTCGGCAGCGAGGCGATCAGGGTCCAGATGGCTTCGTGGTTTTTGCTCGCGGCTTCACCTTTGAGCATCGGGGCGATGAAGATGCGCTCGCGAGCGGCGGCGAGGGTCTGGCCATCGGCTTCAAGTGCGCGGGCGTGAACGGTGCCGGTGCGGACCTGTTGTTCGACGGGCAGTTCGCTCAAGTATTGCAGGCTTGGGTGGTTCAAGGCGGCCAGCGCGGCCTTGGGCTGATTGCGGGTCATGGCCAGTTCAGCCGCCAGGGTGTTGGCGAAAATCTGTGGGCCCGGCTTGAGTTGTTCGACAGGAACCTGTTGCAGGATTTGCGCGGACTGGCCGGCATTGCCCTGATGATAGGCCAGGTCGGCAGCGCTCAAGCGCAGAAGGGCGGCATCTTCCGGTGATTTGCTTTGGGAGGCCTTCTCAAGCAACTGCTCGATACTGGCATCCGGTGTCCGTGGAAGTTCGCCAAGGCTGGAGGAGGGCGAGCTGGCGCAAGCCGCCAGCAAGGCAGCGAGGCAGAGGGCAGATAACAGCCGCAGGCAAGCGATCATGTAAGCGTTCCTGATACTCGATCAAATTAGCGTGGAATTGTACCCAAGCACTGGCCGGGGCGCGATGTTAGTGGCGTGAATCGATCAATTTAGCTGGTGTAAATGTTGCGCCAGCGCACAAACGGTCACCGATACCTCGTTTGCTTGCGGGTATCGTGAGTCTCGCTACGCGCTACAATGGCGACTTTTACCGATCATGAGGTGTGCGCTTTGACTGCTCCAGGTGCTTTGAATTCCGCTGCTGGCTCGCTTTATGTGGTGGCGACGCCCATCGGCAACCTGGATGACATCAGTGCGCGGGCGCTGAAGATTCTGCGTGAAGTGGCCCTGGTCGCTGCGGAAGACACCCGTCATTCCCAGCGCTTGATGCAACACTTCGGCATCTCGACGCCATTGGCGGCGTGCCATGAACACAACGAGCGGGATGAAGGTAGCCGCTTTATCACTCGCCTGCTTGCCGGTGACAACGTGGCGTTGATTTCCGATGCCGGGACACCGCTGATTTCCGATCCGGGTTATCACCTGGTGCGGCAGGCCCGGGCGGCGGGCATCAATGTTGTGCCGGTTCCGGGTGCCTGCGCGTTGATTGCAGCGCTGTCGGCGGCGGGGCTGCCTTCCGACCGGTTCATTTTCGAAGGTTTTCTGCCGGCCAAGGCGGTGGGGCG
Source organism: Pseudomonas sp. GW821-FHT02A08 (assembly GCF_059422045.1). Lineage (NCBI taxonomy): Bacteria > Pseudomonadati > Pseudomonadota > Gammaproteobacteria > Pseudomonadales > Pseudomonadaceae > Pseudomonas > Pseudomonas sp. GW821-FHT02A08. Next base: position 78,814 of record NZ_JBWKWD010000008.1, on the reverse strand, counting down.
GCGAGCACGTCTCGAGCAGGTAAAGGAAGAGCCTCGCACATTGATCTTCTATGAGGCTCCGCATCGCATCCTCGAATGCCTGCAAGACATGGAATTGGTGTTCGGTCCCGAGCGCCCGGCGCTCCTTGCCCGCGAGCTGACCAAGACGTTTGAGACCCTCAAGGGGCTGCCGCTGGCTGAACTGCGTGAGTTCGTCGAGTCGGACAGCAACCAGCAGCGCGGCGAGTGCGTGGTGCTGGTGGCGGGCTGGTCCGCGCCCGAGGAGGAAGGTGCCGTCAGTAGCGAGGCAATGCGCATCCTCAACCTGTTGCTCGAAGAAATGCCGCTCAAGCGTGCGGCGGCTTTGGCGGCGCAAATCACCGGCGAGCGAAAGAATGTGCTGTACCAGATCGCGCTGGACCAACAGAAGGGCGAGTAAAAGCTGACGCGCAGGCGTGCCTGATGGCGCTTGGTGCTTGTTCTTCGGGCGTTGTGCCGGTAACCTTCGCGGCGGAGAGTCGATCGGACAGTCGCTGCCCTCTATGAAAATTAGGGGGGGGAGGAAAGTCCGGGCTCCATAGGGCGAAGTGCCAGGTAACGCCTGGGAGGCGCGAGCCTACGGAAAGTGCCACAGAAAATAACCGCCTAAGCGCTTCGGCGCCGGTAAGGGTGAAAAGGTGCGGTAAGAGCGCACCGCACGTCTGGCAACAGTTCGTGGCTAGGTAAACCCCACTTGGAGCAAGACCAAATAGGGTCCCAAGGCGTGGCCCGCGCTGGGACCGGGTAGGTTGCTAAAGATGTCCAGTGATGGCCATCGTAGACGAATGACTGTTCAAGACAGAACCCGGCTTACAGATCGACTCTCCACCTTTTTCTCCTCTCTGCTTAATTTATTGGGCAGAGTGTGTCGGTGGTAATAATTTCCCTCCTTGCACAATCGTCAGCAGGAGCGGTTTTGTGATATCGATTAGCCCGCGCTTGTAGTGATCGCATCAACTCCACGCAGCGCCGGTTTTCTTCGTTACACGGTCGTCAACAGAAGCTGTTTTGTGATATCGATTAGCCCGCGCTTGTAGTGATCGCATCAACTCCACGCAGCACCGGTTTCCCTCCTTACACAATCGTCCGCAGAACCTCTTTTGTAATACCAAAAAAATCTTACTCTTAATAAATTACTTTAACTTCTGAACACAGCCTCCCGTGCTGATTCAAGTTATCGGTCAGTTTCATCTGCCGGATTGTCGTTACCTCTCCGTTAATGCTCCTAAATCTCAGTTCTGTAAGGGTTTTCCTTTGCTCCGCGCCTTGACGGTGTGGTGGGCGCATTCCTATAGTGTGCGCAAGTGGCGGAAAGTGGCATGAAGTGGGTTTTTTGAACTCAAAACGCTAGAATTTGGAGAAACGCTGACGTGTTTCGCGGAGCCAACGCTATCAGTCTCGATGCAAAGGGCCGTCTCGCAATGCCGAGCCGGTACCGTGACGAGCTCGATTCGCGCAGTTCCGGTCAATTGATCGTGACAATTGATGCCGTTGATCCTTGTTTGTGTGTTTACCCCCTCGATGAGTGGGAAATTATTGAAACCAAACTGCGCGCACTGCCTTCGCTTCGCGAAGAGAACCGCCGCCTGCAACGTTTACTGATTGGTAATGCCGTCGATCTCGAGCTCGATGGCAGTGGTCGTTTTCTGGTTCCGCCGCGTCTTCGTGAATATGCCAAGTTGGATAAGCGCGCGATGTTGGTAGGCCAACTGAACAAGTTCCAATTGTGGGACGAGGATGCCTGGAACGCGGTTTCTGCCGCTGACCTGGCTGCCATTCAACAACCGGGCGCGATGCCTGATGAACTGCGTGATTTGATCCTGTGACTATTGATAGCGGCTTTAACCACATCACCGTACTGCTTGACGAAGCCGTCGAGGCTCTCGCCGTACGTCCTGATGGCTGCTATCTGGACGGCACGTTCGGGCGCGGCGGACACAGCCGGTTGATCCTCAGCCAGCTCGGTCCCGATGGTCGGTTGCTCGGATTCGACAAAGATCCACAAGCGATTGCCACCGGGCAGACGCTAGCGGCCGAAGACGGCCGCTTTGTCGTTGTGCAGCGCAGCTTTGCCGAACTCGGTTCCGAAGTCGCCGAACGCGGTCTGGCCGGCAAGGTCAGCGGCGTTCTGCTGGATCTGGGCGTGTCTTCGCCACAGCTCGACGACCCGGAACGTGGTTTCAGCTTCCTCAACGACGGTCCGCTGGACATGCGCATGGATCCGTCCCGTGGCATCAGCGCCGCCGAATTCGTCAACACCGCGCCCGTGGAAGAAATCGCCCGGGTGTTCAAGGAATACGGCGAAGAGCGTTTCTCCGGCCGCATGGCCCGTGCCGTGGCCGAGCGCCGCGACATCAAGCCATTCGAGCGCACCGGTGACCTGGCAGAAGTCCTGAAGGTCGCCAACCCGGCGTGGGAGAAGGGCAAGAACCCTGCAACCCGTGCGTTCCAGGGGTTGCGTATTCACGTCAACAACGAACTGGGTGACCTGGAAACCGGCCTCGAAGCCGCGCTGGAATGCCTGGAAGTGGGCGGTCGCCTGGTGGTGATCAGCTTCCATTCGCTGGAAGACCGTATCGTCAAACTGTTCATGCGCAAGCTGGTCAAAGGCGAAGCCGACAACCTGCCGCGCAACCTGCCGGTTCGGCATGTCGCCTTCGAACCGAAAATCAAAATTCATGGCAAAGCGCAGACGGCCTCCGACGCCGAACTCAAAGCCAACCCGCGTTCCCGTAGCGCTGTCATGCGTGTGGCGGAGAAGCTGCGGTGAGCAGGCTTTTCGCCAAGCCATTGCCCGGCGGAAGCTTCTTCATGCTGCTGCTGTTTGTCGGCGTGCTCATTTCGGCCATCGGCGTGTCCTACAGCGCCCACTGGAACCGTCAGCTATTGAATTCGCTGTACAACGAATTGAGCGTGCGCGACAAGGCGCAAGCCGAGTGGGGCCGGTTGATTCTGGAGCAGAGCACCTGGACCGCCCACAGTCGTATCGAAGTGCTGGCCACCGAACAATTGAAAATGCACATCCCCGGTGCCGCTGACGTGAAGATGGTGGCGCCATGATGAAACTCGAAGGTGCACTCTTTCCTTGGCGGTTCCGCGTGGTGCTGGGGTTGCTCGGTATCATGGTGGCCGCGATTGCCTGGCGCATCATCGATTTGCAAGTGGTCGATCGTGCCTTCCTCAAAGGTCAGGGCGATGCCCGCAGCGTTCGTCATATTCCGATTCCGGCTCACCGTGGTCTGATCACCGACCGTAACGGCGAGCCCTTGGCCGTGAGTACTCCGGTCACCACCCTTTGGGCCAATGCCAAGGAAATGCAAACGGCCAAAGAGAAGTGGCCGGCACTGGCGGCTGCCTTGGGGCAGGACCCGAAAGCCCTGGCCGAGCGTCTCGAAGCCCAGGCCAACAAAGAATTCATTTACCTGGTGCGCGGGTTGACCCCGGAGCAGGGCCAGGCTGTGCTCGACCTGAAGGTGCCGGGTGTCTATGGCATCGAAGAGTTCCGGCGGTTTTATCCTGCCGGTGAAGTCACTGCCCATATGGTCGGGTTTACCGACATCGACGATCACGGTCGTGAAGGCGTCGAACTGGCCTACGACGAATGGCTGGCCGGGGTTCCCGGCAAGCGTCAGGTGATCAAGGACCGGCGCGGCCGGCTGATCAAGGATGTGCAGGTCACCAAAAACGCCAAGGCCGGTAAGCCCTTGGCGTTGTCCATTGACCTGCGCTTGCAATACCTGGCCAACCGCGAACTGCGCAACGCGATCATCGAGAACGGCGCCAAGGCCGGCAGCCTGGTGATCATGGACGTGAAGACCGGCGAGATTCTCGCGATGGTCAACCAACCGACCTACAACCCGAACAACCGTCGCAACCTGCAGCCGGCGATGATGCGTAACCGCGCGATGATCGACGTGTTCGAGCCAGGCTCGACCATGAAAGCGATCTCGATGAGCGCCGCCATCGAATCCGGCCGCTGGAAACCGAGCGACACCGTCGAGGTGTATCCGGGCTCCTTGCAGATTGGCAAGTACACCATCAAGGACGTTTCCAAGACCGAAGGTCCGGTGCTCGACCTGACCGGCATCCTGATCAACTCCAGTAACGTCGGCATGAGCAAGGTCGCGTTCGATATCGGCGGCGAAACCATTTTCCGTCTGGCGCAGAAAGTCGGCCTTGGCCAGGACACCGGCCTGGGCTTCCCGGGCGAGCGCGTCGGCAACCTGCCGAACTACCGCGAATGGCGCAAGGCAGAAACCGCCACGCTGTCCTACGGCTACGGTATCTCCGTGACCGCGATCCAGCTGGTCCACGCCTTCTCGGCCCTGGCCAACAACGGTCGCCTCGCACCGCTGACCCTGATCAAGACCGACAAGGCGCCGCAAACCACTCAGGTGCTGCCGGAGGCGGTCGCGAAAACCATGCAAGGCATGCTGCAGCAAGTGATCGAGGCCCCTCGCGGTGTGTTCCGTGCGCAGGTGCCGGCGTATCACGTGGGCGGCAAGTCGGGTACTGCGCGTAAAACCTCGGTCGGCACCAAGGGTTACGCCGAAAACTCCTACCGTTCGCTGTTCGCCGGCTTCGGCCCGATGAGCGATCCGCGTTACGCCATAGTGGTGGTAATCGACGAGCCGACCAAGGCCGGTTACTTCGGCGGCCTGGTTTCCGCGCCGGTGTTCAGTCGCGTGATGTCGGGCACCCTGCGCCTGATGAACATTACGCCGGACAACCTGCCACCCACTCAACAAGCGAACGCAACACCGGTCGTTCCGCTGAAAGCCAATGGAGGGCGCGGCTGATGTCTCTGAGCCTTAACAAGATTTTCCCTCACGCCGGCCATGATCTGCTGATTCGCGAGCTCGCCCTGGACAGCCGCAATGTGCGCGCGGGCGATCTGTTCCTCGCCGTGCCGGGCGGGAAATTCGATGGCCGCGCGCATATTGCCGACGCCTTGCAGCGCGGTGCTGCCGCGGTGGCCTATGAAGTAGAAGGCGCCACGGTCCTGCCGATCACTGAAGTGCCGTTGATTCCGGTCAAAGGCCTGGCGGCACAGCTGTCGGACATCGCCGGGCGTTTTTATGGCGAGCCAAGCCATCACCTGAACCTGGTGGGCGTGACCGGCACCAACGGCAAGACCAGCGTGACTCAATTGGTTGCCCAGGCACTGGACCTGCTCGGCCAGCACTGCGGCCTGGTCGGCACGCTCGGTTCCGGTTTCTACGGCGCGCTGGAAAGCGGCCTGCACACCACGCCGAATCCGGTTGCCGTGCAAGCGACCCTGGCGGACCTGAAAAAGGCCGGGGCCAAAGCCGTGGCGATGGAAGTTTCTTCCCATGGCCTGGACCAGGGCCGCGTGACTGCATTGGCGTTCGATGTGGCAGTGATGACCAACCTGTCCCGCGATCACCTGGATTACCACGGCACCATGCAGGCTTACGGCGAAGCCAAGGGCAAGCTGTTTGCCTGGAATGACTTGAAATGCCGTGTGGTCAATCTCGACGACGAGTTTGGTCGGCAACTGGCCGCCGACAAGCTCGAATCGCGATTGATCACCTACAGCCTGGAAGATTCCAGCGCCTACCTGTATTGCCGCCAGGCGCAATTCGACGACGAAGGCGTGCGCGCCACGCTGGTCACGCCACAGGGCGAGCACCACCTGCGCAGCACCTTGCTCGGTCGCTTCAACCTGAGCAATGTCCTGGCCGCGGTCGGCGCGTTGCTCGGTCTGGATTATGCCCTGGACGAAATCCTCAAGGTCCTGCCGAAGCTTGAAGGCCCTGCCGGTCGCATGCAGCGTCTGGGTGGAGGCTCGCAGCCGCTGGTCGTGGTCGATTACGCCCACACCCCGGATGCCCTGGAAAAAGTACTGCTGGCACTGCGTCCGCACGCCAAGGGCCGGCTGTTGTGCCTGTTCGGCTGTGGCGGCGACCGCGATCGCGGCAAGCGTCCGTTGATGGCCGAAGTGGTCGAGCGCCTGGCCGATGGTGTGTTGGTCACCGACGACAACCCGCGTACTGAAGACCCTGCAGTGATTTTCGATGACATCCGCGCCGGTTTCACGGCTGTGGATAAAGTGGAGTTCGTTGCCGGTCGTGGTCAGGCGATTGCCCGGCTGATCGCCAGTGCCTCGGTGGATGACGTGATTGTCCTGGCCGGTAAGGGTCACGAGGACTATCAGGAAATCAACGGCGAACGCCATGCCTTTTCCGATCTGGTCGAGGCCGATCATGCCTTGACCGCGTGGGAGGTGGCCCATGCTTAAGGCCTTGAAACTGAGTGAACTGACCGGTGCGTTGAAGGCTCGCCTGGTGTCCGCCGATGCCGGTTTTGACGGCGTCAGCATCGACAGTCGTGCAATCAGGCCGGGTCAGTTGTTTATTGCCCTGACCGGTCCGCGTTTTGACGGTCATGATTATCTGAATGAAGTCGCCGCCAAGGGCGCCGTGGCCGCGCTGGTCGAGCGTGAAGTCGCCGGCAGCACGCTGCCGCAGTTACTGGTCAGCGACACCCGCCAGGCCCTGGGCCAGTTGGGCGCGCTCAATCGCGCCGCCTACACCCATCCTGTCGCGGCCGTCACCGGTTCCAGTGGCAAGACCACGGTCAAGGAAATGCTTGCGAGCATCCTGCGTACTCGCGGTCCGGTGCTGGCCACCCGTGGCAACCTTAACAACGACCTCGGCGTGCCGCTGACCTTGCTCGAACTGGCGCCGGAACACACCGCTGCCGTGATCGAACTGGGCGCTTCGCGCCTGGGTGAAATTGCCTACACCGTCGGCCTGACCAGGCCGCACGTGGCCATTCTCAACAATGCCGGGACCGCCCACGTCGGCGAGTTCGGCGGGCCGGACAAAATCGTCGAAGCCAAGGGCGAGATCATCGAAGGGCTGGATGCCGATGGCGTCGCCGTTCTCAATCTCGACGACAAGGCATTCGGTATCTGGAAGGCACGCGCCGGTGATCGCAAAGTGTTGACGTTTGCGTTGAGCAATTCCAGCGCCGATTTTCATGGCAGTGACCTGGCCACCGATGCCCGCGGCTGCCCGGCGTTCAACCTGCACAGCCCTGAAGGTGTGGAGCGCGTTCAACTGAACCTGCTCGGCACCCATAACGTCGCCAATGCCATGGCCGCCGCCGCTGCCGCCCATGCCCTGGGTGTGTCACTGCTCGGTATCGCCACCGGCCTTGGCGCGGTGCAACCGGTCAAGGGGCGCACCGTCGCGCAACTGGCCACCAACGGCATGCGCGTGATCGATGACACTTACAACGCCAACCCCACCTCCATGTGCGCTGCCATTGATATACTGGCCGGCTTTTCCGGTCGCACCGTCCTGGTGCTCGGGGATATCGGCGAGTTGGGCGAATGGGCGGAGCAGGGGCACCGCGACGTGGGCGAGTACGCCCGTGGCAAGGTTTCTGCGCTGTACGCCGTCGGGCCAATGATGGCTCACGCCGTGAACGCATTCGGTCCGCAGGCTTTTCACTTCAGCACTCAGGCTGAACTGATCAAGGCCCTGGGTGCCGAGCAAGACACAAATACCACCATTTTGATCAAGGGGTCGCGCAGCGCTGCGATGGAAAACATCGTCGCCGCCTTGTGCGGGTCCAGTCTGGAGAAACATTAATGCTGCTGCTGCTAGCGGAGTATCTGCAACAGTTTTACAAAGGCTTCGCGGTCTTCCAGTACCTGACCCTGCGCGGGATTCTCGGTGTACTGACCGCGCTGGTCTTGTCGCTGTGCTATGGCCCATGGATGATCCGCACGTTGCAGAACCGTCAGATCGGCCAGTCCGTCCGTAACGACGGCCCGCAGTCGCACCTGTCCAAGTCGGGTACACCGACCATGGGCGGCGCGCTGATTCTGTCGTCCATCGGTGTCAGCACCCTGTTGTGGGCTGACCTGAGCAACCGTTACGTCTGGGTCGTACTGCTGGTGACCTTGCTGTTCGGCGCCATCGGCTGGGTCGACGACTACCGCAAGGTCATCGAGAAGAACTCCCGTGGCTTGCCGAGCCGCTGGAAGTATTTCTGGCAGTCGGTGTTCGGTCTGGGCGCGGCGGTCTTTCTTTATATGACTGCCGCCACGCCGGTGGAAACCACGCTGATCCTGCCGATGCTCAAGGACTACAGCATTCCGCTGGGCGCAGGCTTCATCGTCCTGACCTATTTCGTGATCGTCGGTTCGAGCAACGCGGTCAACCTGACTGACGGCCTCGACGGCCTGGCGATCATGCCGACCGTGATGGTCGGTGGTGGCCTGGGCATTTTCTGCTACCTGTCGGGTAACGTGAAATTCGCCGAATACCTGCTGATTCCTTATGTACCGGGCGCCGGTGAGTTGATCGTGTTCTGTGGCGCGTTGATCGGAGCCGGCCTGGGCTTCCTCTGGTTCAACACCTATCCGGCACAGGTCTTCATGGGTGACGTCGGCGCACTGGCGCTGGGCGCGGCCCTGGGCACCATCGCGGTGATCGTCCGTCAGGAAATCGTCCTGTTCATCATGGGCGGCGTGTTCGTGATGGAAACCCTGTCAGTCGTCATTCAGGTTGCCTCTTTTAAACTGACCGGTCGCCGTGTATTTCGCATGGCGCCCATTCACCACCACTTTGAACTCAAGGGCTGGCCCGAGCCGCGCGTGATCGTCCGTTTCTGGATCATCACCGTGATTCTCGTGCTGATCGGCCTTGCCACCCTGAAGCTGAGGTAGAAACACGTGTCTCTGATCGCTTCTGACCACTTCCGCATCGTTGTCGGCCTCGGCAAGAGCGGCATGTCCCTGGTTCGCTTCCTGGCGAATCGGGGCGTGGCGTTTGCCGTGGCCGATACGCGGGAAAATCCACCGGAACTGGCCACGCTCAAGCGTGACTACCCCCACGTGGAAGTGCGTTGTGGCGAGCTGGACGTCGAATTCCTGTGCCGTGCCGACGAGCTCTACGTGAGCCCCGGCCTGGCGCTGGCGACCCCGGCCCTGCAGGCTGCCGCCGCCCGTGGCGTGAAGTTGTCCGGTGACATCGAGCTGTTCGCGCGTAACGCGAAGGCACCGATCGTGGCCATCAGCGGCTCCAACGCGAAAAGTACCGTCACCACGCTGGTCGGCGAAATGGCGGCGGCGGCCGGCAAACGTGTTGCCGTCGGTGGCAATCTCGGTACCCCGGCGTTGGACCTGCTTAGCGACGACATCGAGTTGTACGTGATGGAGTTGTCAAGTTTCCAGCTGGAAACCACCGATCAGCTCAACGCCGAAGTGGCGACCGTGCTCAACGTTAGCGAAGACCACATGGACCGTTACAGCGGTCTGCCGGCCTATCACCTGGCCAAGCACCGGATCTTCCGGGGCGCCAGGCAGTTCGTGGTCAATCGTCAGGATGCCCTGAGCCGTCCGCTGATGGGCGAGGGCCAGCCGTGCTGGACCTTCGGCCTGAGCAAACCCGATTTCAAGGCCTTTGGCATCCGTGAAGAAGACGGCGAGAAATACCTGGCCTTCGAATTCCAGAACCTGATGCCAGTGCGCGAATTGAAGATTCGCGGCGCCCATAACCAGTCCAACGCCCTGGCGGCCCTGGCCCTGGGTCATGCGGTCGGCCTGCCGTTCGATGCCATGCTGTCGAGCCTGCGCACCTTCGCCGGTCTCGAGCACCGCTGCCAGTGGGTCCGCGACCTCGACGGCGTGGGTTACTACAACGATTCCAAGGCCACCAACGTCGGTGCCGCACTGGCGGCCATCGAGGGCCTGGGCGCGGACATCGACGGCAAGGTCGTGCTGATCGCCGGTGGCGACGGCAAGGGTGCCGAGTTCAAGGACCTGCGTGATCCGGTGGCGGCCAACTGCCGCGCCGTGGTGCTGATGGGCCGCGACTCCGACAAGATCGGCGAGGCCATTGGCGACGCCGTTCCGCTGATCCGCGTCGCTTCCCTGGTCGAAGCCGTCGAACAATGCCGCGCCGCCGCCCAACCGGGCGACGTGGTGCTGCTGTCGCCAGCCTGCGCCAGCTTCGACATGTTCAAGAACTACGAAGACCGTGGTCACCAGTTCGTCCAAGCCGTGGAGGATCTGGCATGAGCCTCAAAGGCATCATCAAGCCGTTTCCATCGCCGCTCATTACCGGGCGCGGGATCGACCTCGACTTCCCGATGCTCGCCGGTTGCCTGACGCTGCTCGGCCTGGGGCTGATCATGATCGCCTCGGCATCGACCGAAGTGGCGGCCGTGCAGTCGGGCAGCGCCCTGTACTACATGATTCGCCACCTTATTTACGTGGTGCTGGGCCTGGGTGCCTGCATCGTCACCATGATGATCCCGATTGCCACCTGGCAACGCCTGGGCTGGTTGATGCTGTTGGGGGCGTTCGGCTTGCTGGTGATGGTGATCATTCCGGGGATCGGCCGCGAGGTTAACGGTTCGATGCGCTGGATCGGCTTCAGTTTCTTCAACGTTCAGCCTTCCGAGATCGCCAAGGTCTTCGTGGTGATCTACCTCGCCGGTTATCTGGTGCGTCGCCAGAAAGAAGTGCGTGAAAGCTGGATGGGCTTCTTCAAGCCGTTCATCGTGCTGCTGCCGATGGCGGGTCTGCTTCTGATGGAGCCGGACTTCGGTGCCACCGTCGTGATGATGGGCGCGGCGGCGGCGATGCTGTTCCTTGGCGGCGTCGGGCTGTTCCGTTTTTCCCTGATGGTGGTGCTGGCCGTCGGCGCGGTGGTGCTGTTGATTCAAATGCAGCCGTATCGAATGGCGCGTCTGACCAACTTTGCCGACCCGTGGGCCGACCAGTTCGGCGCCGGCTATCAGTTGTCCCAGGCATTGATCGCCTTCGGTCGCGGCGAATGGCTGGGTGTCGGCCTGGGCAACAGCGTGCAGAAACAGTTCTACCTGCCGGAAGCCCACACTGACTTCGTGTTCTCGGTCCTGGCCGAGGAGCTGGGTGCGGTGGGTTCGTTGTGCACCGTGGCACTGTTCGTTTTCGTGTGTATTCGCGGCATGTACATCGGATTGTGGGCTGAAAAGGCCAAGCAGTTTTTTGCAGCTTACGTGGCATACGGTCTGTCGTTTCTGTGGATCGGTCAATTCCTGATCAACATCGGCGTGAACGTCGGTCTGTTGCCGACCAAGGGGCTGACCCTGCCGTTCCTCAGTTATGGCGGCAGTTCGTTGGTGATCTGCTGTGCCTGTCTCGGCTTGTTGCTGCGCATCGAGTGGGAAAGTCGTACCCACCTGGGTAGTGAAGAGATGGAGTTCCATGAAAGCGACTTCGCCGAGGAGCCGAACCATGGGCGCTAACGTCATGATCATGGCCGGCGGCACCGGTGGACACGTGTTCCCGGCGCTGGCCTGTGCCCGCGAATTCCAGGCACGCGGCTATACCGTGCACTGGCTCGGCACCCCGCGTGGGATCGAGAACGATCTGGTGCCGATGGCCGGTATCGAGTTGCATCGGATCAACGCCAGCGGTCTGCGGGGCAAGGGCAAATTGTCCCTGCTCAAGGCGCCGTTCATGTTGCTCAAGTCGGTCTGGCAGGCGCGGGCGATCATTCGTCGTCTGCAACCGGTCTGTGTCGTGGGCTTTGGTGGCTTTGTGACCGGTCCTGGCGGTGTCGCGGCCAAACTGGCCGGCGTGCCGGTGATCGTTCACGAGCAGAACGCCGTGGCCGGTACCGCCAATCGGTTGCTGGTGCCGTTTGCCGCCCGAGTCTGTGAAGCGTTCCCCGACACCTTTACCCTGTCGGACAGCCGCCGGACCACCGGTAATCCGGTGCGCACAGAGCTGTTCCTCGAGACATCGCGACCTGCCCTGGCCGGTCGCAAGGCGCGTTTGCTTATCCTGGGCGGAAGCCTGGGCGCAGAGCCGTTGAACAAGTTGCTGCCTGAAGCCCTGTCGCAAGTCGCTGCCGACTTGCGTCCGGAAGTGTTCCATCAGGCCGGCAAAAACCACGATGAAGTGACTGCAGAGCGCTATCGCGCGGCTGGCGTCGAGGCGCAGGTGCAGCCCTTCATAAAAGACATGGCCCAAGCCTACGGCTGGGCCGACCTGGTGGTATGTCGCGCAGGCGCGCTGACCATCAGTGAACTGGCCGCCGCCGGTCTGCCCTCGGTGCTGGTGCCTTTGCCCCATGCCATCGACGATCACCAGACCCGCAACGCCGAATATTTGGCCCGTGAAGGCGCAGCCTTCCTGATGCCACAAAGAACGACTGGCGCAGCGGATCTTGCCGCTCGTCTGACAGAGGTCCTGATGCAACCACAACGACTCAACGAAATGGCTACCGCGGCACGCCGCCTGGCCAAACCCGATGCCACCCGTAACGTGGTCGATAGCTGCCTGGAGGTGGCCCATGGTTGAGAGTCAGAAAGCCATGCCGCAACCGGAAATGCGCCGCATCCGTCGCATCCACTTCGTCGGTATCGGCGGTGTGGGCATGTGCGGGATTGCCGAAGTGTTGCTGAACCTGGGTTATGCCGTGTCCGGTTCCGACCTGAAGGCTTCGCCGGTGACCGAGCGCCTGGAGTCTTTCGGGGCGCAGATCTTCATCGGCCATCGCGCCGAGAACGCCGCGGCCGCTGATGTGCTGGTCGTATCGAGCGCCGTGAACACGTCCAACCCGGAAGTCGCCACCGCCCTGGAACGCCGTATCCCGGTGGTGCCGCGTGCTGAAATGCTGGCTGAACTGATGCGTTATCGCCACGGCATTGCCGTTGCCGGTACCCATGGCAAAACCACCACCACCAGCCTGATCGCTTCGGTGTTCGCCGCTGGTGGCCTGGACCCGACATTCGTGATTGGTGGACGCCTGAACGCCGCGGGCACCAATGCCCAACTCGGCACCAGCCGTTACCTGATCGCCGAAGCCGACGAAAGCGACGCCAGCTTCCTGCACTTGCAGCCGCTGGTGGCCGTGGTCACCAACATCGACGCCGATCACATGGCGACCTACGACGGTGACTTCAACAAACTGAAGAAAACCTTCGTCGAATTCCTCCACAACCTGCCGTTCTATGGTCTGGCGGTGGTGTGCCTGGACGATCCGGTGGTGCGTGAAATCCTCCCGCAGGTCAAACGCCCGACGGTCACCTATGGCTTCGGCGAAGACTGCGACGTGCGCGCCATCAACGTGCGCCAGCAAGGCATGCAGACCTTCTTCACCGTGCTGCGCCCTGACCGCGAGCCGCTGGATGTTTCGGTGAACATGCCGGGCAACCACAACGTATTGAATGCACTGGCGACCATCTGCATCGCCACCGACGAAGGCGTCAGCGATGAAGCCATCGTCCAGGGCCTGTCCGGGTTCCAGGGTGTCGGCCGACGCTTCCAGGTCTACGGCGAACTGCCGGTGGATGGTGGCAATGTGATGCTGGTCGATGACTACGGTCACCACCCGACGGAAGTCGCGGCCGTGATCAAGGCCGTACGCGGTGGCTGGCCGGAGCGCCGCCTGGTGATGGTCTACCAGCCGCACCGTTACAGCCGCACCCGTGACCTGTACGACGATTTCGTCAATGTGCTGGCCGACGCCAACGTACTGCTGCTGATGGAAGTCTATCCGGCCGGCGAAGAGCCGATTCCGGGCGCCGACAGCCGCAAGCTGTGCAACAGCATCCGTCAGCGTGGCCAGCTTGACCCGATCTACATCGAGCGTGGTGTCGACCTGGCGCCAGTGGTCAAGCCGCTGCTGCGCGCCGGCGACATCCTGCTGTGCCAGGGCGCCGGCGATATCGGCGGTCTCGCACCAAAACTGTTGAAAAGTGAGTTGTTCGCCGGTGCCGTTGCCGCGCCGGAGAAGGGGAAGTTGAAATGAGTGCTGCCTACGCCAACCTGGTCTCCACGATCGCGCCGAAAGACTTCGGCCGCGTCGCCGTGCTGTTCGGCGGCAAGAGCGCCGAGCGCGAAGTGTCCCTGAAATCCGGCAACGCCGTTCTGGATGCACTGCAAACCGCCGGTGTGGACGCGTTCGGCCTCGATGTGGGCGATGACCTGCTGCAGCGTCTGCAGAGCGAAAAGATCGACCGCGCCTTCATCATCCTCCACGGTCGTGGCGGTGAAGACGGCAGCATGCAGGGCCTGCTCGAATGCCTGGGCATTCCGTACACCGGCAGCGGCATCCTGGCGTCGGCCCTGGCCATGGACAAGCTGCGCACCAAGCAGGTCTGGCACAGCCTGGGCATTCCGACCCCACGTCACGCGGTCCTTTGCAGCGAGGCCGATTGTATTTCGGCGGCCACGGAACTGGGCTTCCCTTTGATCGTCAAACCGGCCCATGAAGGTTCAAGTATCGGGATGGCCAAAGTGAGTTCTGCGTCCGAGTTGATCGACGCATGGAAAGCGGCCAGTACCTACGATTCGCAAGTGTTGGTCGAGCAATGGATTCACGGTCCGGAGTTCACCATCGCCACCCTGCGTGACCAGGTGTTGCCACCGATTGCCCTGGGCACGACGCACAGCTTCTACGACTACGACGCCAAGTACATCGCCAACGATACCCAGTACCGCATTCCGTGCGGCCTGGACAGCACCAAGGAAAAGGAACTCATGGACCTCACGGCGAAAGCCTGTGAAGCGCTGGGTATCGCCGGTTGGGGCAGGGCAGACGTGATGCAGGACGCCGACGGGCAGTTCTGGTTCCTGGAAGTCAACACCGCACCGGGCATGACCGATCACAGCCTGGTGCCGATGGCGGCCCGTGCCGCCGGTCTGGATTTCCAGCAACTGGTTCTGGCCATTTTGGCCGAGAGCGTTGTCGGCAACACTGCCGGTAACCAAGAGTCGATGAGAGGTTAAGGCCATGCAAGGCGCTCAGCTCAGACATCAGCCCACCGCACCGACCGGCCGCAAGCCGGTACCGCGGGGTGCCAGCCGAATGGTGGCCAAAGAGCCGATGTCCGCGCGCCTGCCGAAAGCCAACTTCGGTTTTCTCAAAGCGTTGTTCTGGCCGGTACTGCTGGTGGCGTTGGGGGTCGGTACTTACGAAGGCGCGACACGGTTGTTGCCGTATGCCGACCGGCCGATCACCAGGATCAACGTGCAGGGCGACCTGAGTTACATCAGCCAGCAAGCGGTGCAGCAGCGGATCGCCCCGTACGTGGCGTCGAGCTTCTTCACCATCGACCTGGCGAGCATGCGCACCGAGCTGGAAACGATGCCATGGATTGCCCACGCCGAAGTGCGCCGGGTGTGGCCGGATCAAGTGGTGATCCGCCTGGAAGAACAACTGCCGGTGGCCCGTTGGGGCGACGAGTCGCTGTTGAACAATCAGGGCCAGGCCTTCACTCCGCGTGAGCTGGCGAACTACGAACACTTGCCACAGCTGTTCGGCCCGCAGCGGGCCCAGCAGCAAGTGATGCAGCAATACCAGGTGCTGAGCCAGATGCTCAGGCCGCTGGGCTTCTCGATTGCACGCCTCGAACTGCGTGATCGCGGCAGCTGGTTCCTGACCACCGGTCCCGGCAGCGCGGGTCCCGGGATTGAACTGCTGCTGGGACGCGGCAACCAGGTGGAAAAGATGCGCCGTTTCATCGCCATCTATGACAAGACGCTCAAAGAACAGATTACGAACATTGCGCGCATCGATCTGCGCTACGCCAACGGCCTCGCTGTTGGCTGGCGGGAACCTGTAGCGCCCACGGCAGCCCAACCCGCTGTCGCGAAGAATTAAGAAGAGGCAGGACCCATGGCAAACGTGCAAAGCGGCAAAATGATCGTCGGTCTCGATATCGGCACCTCCAAGGTGGTGGCGCTGGTGGGCGAGGTCGCGGACGACGGCACGCTGGAAATCGTCGGGATCGGTACCCATCCGTCCCGTGGCCTGAAAAAAGGCGTGGTGGTGAACATCGAATCCACCGTGCAATCGATCCAGCGCGCCATCGAAGAAGCGCAGCTGATGGCTGGTTGCCGCATTCACTCGGCGTTCGTCGGCGTGGCCGGCAATCACATCCGCAGCCTGAACTCCCACGGCATCGTGGCGATTCGTGATCGCGAAGTCAGCTCTGCCGACCTTGAGCGAGTGCTCGACGCCGCCCAGGCCGTGGCGATCCCGGCTGACCAGCGCGTGCTGCACACCCTGCCGCAGGATTACGTGATCGATAACCAGGAAGGCGTCCGCGAACCGCTGGGCATGTCCGGCGTGCGTCTGGAAGCCAAGGTCCACGTGGTCACCTGCGCCGTCAACGCCGCACAGAACATTGAAAAGTGCGTGCGTCGCTGCGGTCTGGAAATCGACGACATCATTCTCGAGCAACTGGCTTCCGCGTACTCGGTACTGACCGATGACGAGAAAGAGCTGGGCGTGTGCCTGGTGGACATTGGCGGTGGCACCACCGACATCGCGATCTTCACCGAAGGCGCGATCCGTCACACTGCGGTGATCCCGATTGCAGGTGACCAGGTGACCAACGACATCGCCATGGCGTTGCGCACTCCGACCCAGTACGCCGAAGAAATCAAGATCCGTTACGCCTGCGCCCTGGCCAAGCTGGCCGGTGCCGGTGAAACCATCAAGGTGCCAAGCGTCGGCGACCGTCCGCCGCGCGAGCTGTCCCGCCAGGCCCTGGCCGAAGTGGTCGAGCCGCGCTACGACGAACTGTTCACGCTGATCCAGGCCGAATTGCGCCGCAGTGGCTACGAAGACCTGATCCCGGCCGGCATCGTGCTGACCGGCGGTACGTCGAAGATGGAAGGCGCTACCGAACTGGCCGAGGAAATCTTCCACATGCCGGTGCGCCTGGGCGTGCCTCACGGCGTGAAAGGTCTGGATGACGTGGTGCGCAACCCGATCTATTCCACCGGCGTCGGCCTGTTGATGTACGGCCTGCAGAAGCAGTCCGACGGCATCTCGTTCTCGGGAATCGGCAGCCGCGACAGCTACAGCAACGAAGAGCCACAGGCTCCGCTGCTGGACCGCCTGAAGAAGTGGGTCCAGGGCAATTTCTGAAGATTTACCGCAATACCGTTTTACCGAAGCACGCAGTAGGCGAAAAAACTAGAGAATGTAAAGGAGAGGGAAAATGTTCGAACTCGTAGACAACATCCCCGCAAGCCCGGTAATCAAAGTTATCGGTGTCGGCGGTGGCGGCGGCAACGCTGTCAACCACATGGTCAAGAGCAACATCGAAGGCGTCGAGTTCATCTGCGCCAACACCGATGCTCAAGCGCTGAAAAACATCGGCGCGCGGACCATCCTGCAACTGGGCACGGGCGTGACCAAGGGCCTGGGCGCTGGCGCCAACCCTGAAGTCGGCCGTCAGGCCGCTCTGGAAGATCGTGAGCGTATTGCCGAAGTCCTGCAGGGCACCAACATGGTGTTCATCACCACTGGCATGGGCGGCGGTACCGGTACCGGTGCTGCGCCGATCATCGCCGAAGTGGCCAAGGAAATGGGCATCCTGACCGTTGCGGTCGTGACCCGTCCGTTCCCGTTCGAAGGCCGCAAGCGTATGCAGATCGCCGACGAAGGCATCCGCATGCTCTCCGAAAGCGTCGACTCGTTGATCACCATTCCCAACGAGAAGCTGCTGACCATCCTCGGTAAAGACGCAAGCCTGCTGTCGGCTTTCGCCAAGGCTGACGATGTACTGGCCGGTGCCGTTCGCGGTATCTCCGACATCATCAAGCGTCCGGGCATGATCAACGTCGACTTCGCCGACGTGCGTACCGTAATGAGCGAAATGGGCATGGCGATGATGGGCACTGGCTGCGCCAGCGGTCCGAACCGTGCACGTGAAGCGACCGAAGCGGCCATCCGCAACCCGCTGCTCGAAGACGTGAACCTGCAAGGCGCACGCGGCATCCTGGTGAACATCACCGCCGGTCCTGACCTGTCCCTGGGTGAGTACTCCGACGTGGGTAGCATCATCGAAGCCTTCGCTTCCGAGCACGCGATGGTCAAGGTCGGTACCGTTATCGATCCGGACATGCGCGACGAGCTGCACGTGACTGTCGTTGCCACAGGTCTTGGCGCTAAAATCGAGAAGCCTGTGAAGGTCATCGACAACACCGTCCACACTTCGATGGCTGCACAGCCACAACAACAGGCCCCTGTTCGTCAGGAAGCTCCAGCGGTGAACTACCGTGACCTGGACCGTCCGACCGTCATGCGCAACCAGGCCCAGGCCGGTGCTGCGACTGCCGCGAAGATGAATCCGCAAGATGACCTGGACTACCTGGACATCCCGGCTTTCCTGCGTCGTCAGGCCGATTGATGGAATGTATCAGGGCTATGAAGGTGATTGGTGTTCAGCAAAGGCTCGGTCTGCTATCATCGCCAGCCTTTGTTGATACCAGTTCGCAATTTGCGCTGAAGCGGCCCAAGCCATGATTAAACAACGCACACTGAAAAATATTATCCGTGCCACAGGTGTAGGCCTGCACTCCGGGGAGAAGGTCTACCTGACCCTCAAGCCTGCGCCTGTCGACACTGGCATTGTGTTTTGTCGCGCTGACCTCGACCCTGTGGTGCAGATTCCTGCCCGCGCGGAAAACGTCGGTGAAACCACTATGTCGACCACGCTGATCAATGGCGACGTCAAAGTGGACACGGTAGAGCACTTGCTCTCGGCCATGGCTGGCCTGGGCATCGATAACGCCTACGTCGAGCTCTCCGCGTCCGAAGTCCCGATCATGGATGGCAGCGCTGGACCTTTCGTATTCCTGATTCAATCGGCAGGCCTGGAAGAACAGGACGCCGCCAAGAAATTCATCCGCATCCTGCGTGAAGTGACAGTGGAAGACGGCGACAAGCGCGCCACTTTCGTCCCTTTCGAAGGGTTCAAGGTGAGCTTCGAGATCGATTTCGATCACCCGGTTTTCCGGGACCGCACCCAAAGTGCAAGCGTGGATTTTTCCAGCACTTCGTTCGTAAAAGAAGTCAGCCGCGCCCGTACTTTCGGTTTCATGAGTGACATCGAGTACCTGCGCAAGCACAACCTCGCACTCGGCGGCAGCGTTGAAAACGCAATCGTGGTCGATGCCGATGGAGTACTGAACGAAGACGGCCTTCGCTATGAAGACGAATTCGTGAAGCACAAGATTCTCGATGCAATCGGTGACCTCTACCTGCTGGGCAATAGCCTGATTGGTGAGTTCAAGGGCTTCAAGTCCGGCCACGCACTGAACAACCAGCTACTGCGCAAGTTGATTGAGCAGACAGATGCCTGGGAAGTCGTGACGTTCGAAGACGCCAGCACTGCACCGATCTCTTACATGCGTCCGGTTGCGGCGGTGTAAGCAAAAAACCTCTCTAGTTTTTTAAAGGCTGCCTTCGGGTGGCCTTTTTTTATGTCCTGATTTTGATGGTGGCAATGAAGGCCCCTTCGTCGGAGCGCCGCCCGGAGCAAGCCCGCTCCCACAGTTGACCGCGTCCCCCTGTGGGAGCGGGCTTGCTCGCGAAGAG
Source organism: Pseudomonas sp. GW821-FHT02A08 (assembly GCF_059422045.1). Taxonomy (NCBI): domain Bacteria; kingdom Pseudomonadati; phylum Pseudomonadota; class Gammaproteobacteria; order Pseudomonadales; family Pseudomonadaceae; genus Pseudomonas; species Pseudomonas sp. GW821-FHT02A08. Next base: position 59,426 of record NZ_JBWKWD010000008.1, on the reverse strand, counting down.
GCCGGTCGGTTCAGCATAAAATTCAGCTGGCATACACCACCCGGTTACGCCCCCCTTCCTTGGCTTGATACAACGCCTTGTCCGCGCTGAACAGCAATTGCTCCAGGTTGATATCGCTGGCTGTAGTCCAGGTGGCAATGCCGATACTTACGCTCATCGGCGGCTCACCGGGGTCCACCAGCGGTAGTTTCTGCACCGCCTCGCGGATGTACTCGGCGATCTGCTTTGCGCCTTCACTCTCAGTTTCGGCCAGGACCACCGAAAACTCTTCGCCACCATAACGAGCCACCAGATCCGCCGGGCGATGGACATTGGCGCGGATGACCTCGGCCAACGCCCGCAAGGCATCGTCGCCGGCCTGATGCCCGTGCCGGTCGTTGAAGGCCTTGAAGTGATCGGCATCGATCATCAGCAACGACAACGGCTTGCCGCTGCGTTGCGCGCGAAACCATTCATGGCGCAGGGTCAGATCAAGGGAGCGACGGTTGGCCACGCCGGTCAAGGCATCGGTGGCCGCCAGTTGCGCCAGTTCCTGCTCGGCACTTTGGCGCCGTCGCAGCTCGCGGCAGAGCATCCAGGTCAGCCACAACAGGCCGATGCACAAAACCCCTGTCGCACCGCTGATCACATAGGCCGTGCGGTTCCAGGTGGCGAACACTTCGTCGATGGACAGGGCCACGATGACCGTCAGTGGCAGGTTGCCGACCCGGGTAAAGGTGTACAGGCGCCGTTGATGGTCGACACTCGACACGCTTTCAAAGGTGCCACTGCGCTCGCGTAGCATGCGTACGACGTTGGGACGGCTGGAGAGGCTTTTGCCGATGGCGTTTTGTTCCCGGTACGGTTTCTGCGCCAGGAGGATCCCGTCATCGTTGATGATGCCCAGCGTACTGCCGTTGCCGATGTCGAGGCTGTTGAACAGTTGATCGAAGTAGCTCATGCGCATCGACGCCACCGCGACACCCAGAAACTCGCCCGTGGGCGAAGAAATGCGCCGGCTGAAACTGATGCGCCATTCGTCGCTGTCATCGCAGTCGCAGCGTGGTTTGAACGGCCGGCTGATAAACATGCCGGTGTCGTGGTTGAAGGCATGGGCCAGGAAATAATCGCGGTCAGCGAAGTTGCCCGGTTTCGGTTCGATCAATGAAGAGTCGGCCAGCACGTCGCCGTGTTTGTCCAGCAGCAGGATGTCGCCCTTGTAGCGCGCGGTGGTGGAGCGGTCGAACAGCACCAGATGCCGGATCTGCGGTGCAACCTGTTTGAGGTCGTCCCGTTGGGCTGCGGCGATCAGGCCTTGCAAGGTCAAGTCATAGAGCTCGACCGTACGCAGGACATCGGCATCGATCAGTTGCGCGATGGTGGTCGCGCTGCGTGTGGCGGTCTGCTGGGCGTTGGCGTGTTCGCGGATCAGCAGGAAAGTGACGATGCACAGGATCGAAATGACTGTCAGGGTGCTGCCGAAGATCACCATGATCTCGGGTCGCCCGGTCGGGCCTTGAAAATGTGCGGTGCGGCTTGCGGTCATAGGGCTGACGTCTGCTAAAGGGACGCTATAAGCGTAGTTGCATAAACGTCGCAGCCGAGTGAATCCTTCCTGTTGCCAGAGCGATTGATCAATTGCCTGGGCGTCAGTGACTTTCGTTGCATAAATTGCAATGAAGGCCGAGTCGCAGCTATAAAAAAAGCCGCTGACAGCAGCGGCTTTGACGACAACTTTTCAAAGGGAAGAGCCGATGAAAAGTGTCGAGGGAAACGCGAGAGACTGGTGCAGATCAGCTGTCTTTTTCGGCCAGTGGCTGGGCCTGGATGCCGGATGTTTGCGGGGCCTGGGAGTCTTGCGAAGCCTTGGCCGTCATCTCGATCTGATGCTCTTCGAACGTCGCAGCGCGTGCGGCGTTATGCGCGACGAAAGTCTGCGATTCTTCCGCCATCGCCAATGGCGACAGGAACAAAGAGGACAAAACGAAAGCGCTGGCAATACCCATACTGTTGGACATCTTTAAAACCTTCTTGCTTGGCAAGTGCTGTTTGGTGCGGGCAAAGATAAGGATATGAGGCGAGGGGAAAAAGATCGGATTCATGAAAGGACTGTTGCTGTTATGGCAACAGTTGGTTGGCCGCACACGTGTGTTCAACCCGGAACCAATGTGGGAGCGAGCTTGCTCGCGATAGCATCACCTCGGTTCAGAAGTTGCACCGAGTCGCCTGCATCGCGAGCAAGCTCTCCCACAAAGGAAGAAGAGGGTCAGACGGGCAGGTGTATGCCGAAGGTATTCATCCCATGGTCGCTGCGCACGAACACATCCCCGCCATGCATCAGCGCAATCGCCTTGACGATCGCCAGCCCCAGGCCGTGATTGTGGCCACTGTTGCTGCGTGAGGCATCGACCCGGTAGAAGCGTTCGAACAGGCGCGGCAGATGTTCGCTGGCAATCGGCGAGCCGGGGTTGGCGATGCCGATGCTGACTTGATGCTCCCGGGCTTCGATCCGTACTTGAATCACCTGCCCGGGTGCGGTGTGCTGTACCGCGTTATTCAACAAGTTAATCAACGCCCGGCGCAGATGGGCGATCTCGATGCACACCTGCGCGTCACCGCTGACCTCAACCTGGACCTGAGCGTCTTCGAGAATGAAGTCCAGATATTCCAGGGTCGTGGCCACCTCATCGGCCAGCGAGGTCGAGGTGAGTTTGGTCGCCTTGCTGCCCTGATCGGCGCTGGCGAGGAACAGCATGTCGTTGATGATCGAGCGCAGTCGCTCAAGCTCTTCGAGGTTCGATTGCAGCACTTCGAAGTAATGCTCGGCGGAGCGTCCGCGGGTCAGAGCGACCTGGGTCTGGCCGATCAGGTTGGTCAGTGGCGAACGCAGTTCGTGGGCGACGTCGGCATTGAACGATTCAAGGCGTGAGTAGGCTTGTTCAACCCGTTCCAGGGTCGAGTTGAACGAACGGACGAATTGATCCAGTTCCGGCGGCAACGGTGACAGTCGCAAGCGCCCCGAGCGCAGCGGCGGGGCCAGGCGCTGGGCTTCCTGGGACAGTTTGATCAGCGGCTTGAGGCCGATCCGCGCCACCCAATAACCCAGTGCCGAGGCCAGCAGCACGCCGACAATCGCCAGGCTGATCAGCGCGACCAGCAGGTCATGCTGGGTATGGAAAAACGTTTCGGTATCGATGGCGATCATGAAGCGCAGCGGTGGGCGCTGATCCTTGGCCGGGAACTCGCTGACCAGCACTTTCAGCGGATATGGGTGATCCGGCAGATGCATGTCGCGCGTACCCGGCGGCCCTTGGGCAAAGGCGCGGAGCTGCGGGGTCAGGTTGCCGTATTCGTAGTGCGGATCACCGCTGATGATCCAGAAGCTGATGCGTTTGTCTTCTTCGCTCAGCAGGTTGAGCTTGTTTTTGATCTTCACCCAGTGCTCGGGGGTGCCATAACGGCCGACCGTGGATTCGAGCACGCTGTAGCGCGCATCCAGTTCGGCTTCGGGCAACAGGCCCAGACTTTTGTCGACCTGCTGGTACAGTGCCCAGCCAATCAGCAGGAACACCAGCAGCGCTACCAGCGTAAACATCCCGCTGAGGCGCAGCGCGATCGAATTACTGGACACCACGGCTCTCCAGCACATAACCCATGCCACGAATGGTGTGCAGCAGTTTCTCTTCGAACGGTCCGTCGAGCTTGGCCCGCAGGCGTTTGATCGCGACTTCGACGACGTTGGCGTCGCTGTCGAAATTGATGTCCCAGACCATTTCGGCAATGGCGGTTTTCGAAAGGATTTCGCCCTGGCGCCGGGCCAGCACGCTGAGTAGCGAGAACTCCTTGGCGGTCAGGTCCAGGCGTGTACCGGCGCGGGTGGCCTTGCGGCTGATCAAATCGATCCACAGGTCGGCGATGCTCACCTGCACCGGTTCATGGCCGCCGCTACGGCGGGTCAGCGCTTGCAGGCGCGCCACCAGTTCCAGGAAGGAAAACGGTTTGCCCAGATAGTCATCGGCGCCCTCACGCAGGCCCTTGATGCGATCTTCCACACGCTCGCGGGCGGTGAGCATGATCACCGGGGTTTGCTTGCGCGCACGCAAGGCGCGCAACACACCGAAACCGTCGAGGCCCGGCAGCATCACGTCGAGGACGATCACCGCGTAGTCGCTCTCCAGCGCCAGGTGCAGGCCTTCCACACCGTCGCGGGCCAGATCCACGGTGAAACCCTGTTCCGTCAGGCCGCGATGCAGATAGTCCGCGGTTTTTTCTTCGTCTTCGATAATCAGAACGCGCATGACCCGCCTCAGTCTGTAGTCGCCAGCGCCGGTACTGGCGCAGGTTCAGGTCGATGGAACAGACGCTCCAGCCACAAGTATATGACCGGCGTGGTGAACAGCGTCAGCGCCTGGCTCACCAGCAAGCCGCCGACTACCGCGATCCCCAGGGGCTGGCGCAGTTCGGCGCCGGTGCCATAGCCGAGCATCAACGGCAGAGCGCCGAGCAGGGCGGCGAGGGTGGTCATGATGATGGGACGGAACCGTGTGATGCAGGCCTTGAAAATCGCTTCCTCAGGCGACATTCCGCCATTGCGCTGCGCTTCGAGGGCGAAGTCGATCATCAGGATGCCGTTCTTCTTGACGATACCGATCAATAGCACCAGGCCGATCAAGGCCATGATGGAAAAGTCCTGGCCGCAAATCCACAGCATGATCACCGCGCCGAGGCCCGCCGAAGGCAAGGTGGAAATGATCGTCAGCGGGTGCACGAAGCTCTCGTAGAGCACGCCGAGAATGATGTACACCGCCACCAGCGCCGCCAGGATCAGCCACGGCTGGCTGGCCAGCGAACTCTGGAACGCCTGGGCCGCGCCCTGGAAATTGCCGCTGATGGCGGTCGGCATGCCAATGTCGGCCTTGGCCTGGTTGAGCATGATCACCGCATCGCCCAACGCCACGCCGGGGGCCAGGTTGAACGACAGGTTGGCCGCAGGGAACATGCCGTCATGGGCGATGGACAGCGGACCGATGGTCGGTGCATCGAACCTGGCCAGGGCCGACAGCGGCACCATTTCCCCGCTCAGGGGCGAGCGCAGGTAGAAGTAGTTGAGGCTTTCGGCCTTGCCGCGCTGTTTGGTATCCAGTTCCAGGATCACGTTGTACTGGTTGATCTGGGTCTGGAATTCATTGACCTGGCGCTGGCCGAAGGCATCGTACAGGGCTTCGTCGACGTCGCTGGCGGTGAGGCCGAAACGTGCCGCGGCGCTACGGTCGATGCTGATGTGGGTGATGCTGCCGCCCAGTTGCAGGTCGTTGGAAATGTCGCGGAACGCCGGGTTGCCGCGCAGCTTTTCCGTCAGGCGCTGGGTCCAGGTGCTGAGGGTTGCACCGTCGTTGCTCTTGAGCACGTATTGGTACTGGGCGCGGCTTGGGCCTGAGCTGAGGTTGATGTCTTGCCCTGCACGCAGGTAAAGCACAATCCCGGGCACTTTCATCAGTTGCGGGCGAATCCGGTCGATGAATTCACTGGCCGAAACGTCACGGTCGCCACGTTTTTTCAGGGTGATCCAGAAGCGGCCGTTGGCAATGGTCTGGTTGCTGCCCGAGACGCCGACCGAGTGCGAGAAGGTTTCGACAGCGGGGTCGGCGGCAACGATTTCTGCCATCGCCAGGTGTTTTTTCACCATGTCGCCGTAGGAAATATCGGCGGCGGCTTCAGTGGTGCCAAGGACGAAGCCTGTGTCCTGAATCGGGAAGAAACCTTTAGGGATAACGATGTAACCGGCGACCGCCAACCCCAGGGACAAGCCAAACACGCCGATCATCAGTTTCTGGTGGGCGAGGGCGCGGCGCAGAGCTTTTTCGTACCACGCCAACAGGCGCTCACCGAACCCCGGTTTGTCGTGGGCATGGTGCACTGGCGCGCGCATGAACAGCGCAGCGAGGGTCGGTGCCAACGTCAGCGAAACCACCACCGAAATCATGATGGTGGAGGTGGCGGTCAGGGCGAACTCCTTGAACAGCCGACCGACCACGCCGCCCATGAACAGCAGCGGAATGAACGCCGCCACCAGCGAGAAACTGATCGACACCACGGTAAACCCGATCTCGCCGGCGCCCTTGATCGCCGCCTCGCGCATGCCGTCACCGGCCTCCAGATGTCGGTGGATGTTCTCCACCACCACGATCGCATCGTCCACCACAAAGCCCACGGCCACCACGATCGCCACCAGCGTGAGGTTGTTCAGGCTGAAGCCCATGACGTACATCAGCGCGAAGCTGGCGATCAACGATACACCGAGCACTGCCGACACGATCAGCGTGGCCGACAGTTGCCGCAGGAACAGCGCCATCACCGCCACCACCAGCATCACGGCGATCAGTAAGGTGATTTCCACCTCGTGCAGCGAAGCGCGGATGGTCTGGGTGCGGTCGATCAGCACCTTGACCTGCACCGAGGCCGGCAACATCGCTTGCAGCGCCGGCAGTGCTGCCTGAATGCGATCCACGGTCTCGACGATGTTGGCGCCTGGCTGGCGGAAAATCACAAGGTTTACGCCCGGTTGCGAACCCGCCCACGCCTGAACGTAGGCATCTTCCGAGCCGTTGACGACTTTCGCGACATCCTTGAGGTGAACCGGTGCACGGTCCTTGTAGGAAACGATCAACTGGCTGTATTCGTCGGGGCGGAACAACTGGTCGTTGGTGGACAGGGTTGAAATGCTCGATTCGCCGTACAGCGCGCCTTTGGCCAGGTTGAGGCTGGTCTGCTGGATTGCCAGGCGAATGTCCGCGAGGGTCAGGCCGATGGCCGCGAGCTTGTCCGCCGAAACCTGGACGCGGATCGCCGGACGCTGCTGACCGGTGATGACGACCTGGCCTACACCGTCTACCTGACTGAGCTGACGGGACAACAGGGTTTCCGTCAGGTCGCTGAGCTCAGGGCCTGGCATCAGCGACGAGTTGACGCTGAGGATCAGTACCGGGCTGTCCGCCGGGTTGACCTTGCGCCAGGTCGGCAGGTTCGGCATGTCCTTGGGTAATTTGCCTGCGGCAGTATTGATCGCCGCCTGCACTTCCTGGGCGGCGGTGTCGATGCTCTTGTCGAGGGTGAATTGCAGGGTCAGGTTGGTCGAGCCGAGGGCACTGCTCGACGTCATCTGGGTTACACCGGGAATGGCACTGAATTGCACTTCAAGGGGGGTGGCCACCGAGGAAGCCATGGTTTCCGGGCTGGCGCCGGGAAGTTGCGCCGCCACCTGGATGGTCGGGAATTCTGCCTCCGGCAACGGCGCTACCGGCAGGCGTGGAAACGCGATCACACCCAGCAGCACCAGGGCGAACGTCAGCAGGACCGTGGCCACCGGATGGTCGATGCACCAGGCTGAAATCGAACCATGGCCCTTCATTGCGTCGCCTCCGATCGCACCACTTGAGGTGGCTCGGTCAGTACTTGCACAGTAGCGCCGGGCTTGAGCCGCGACTGACCATCGCTGACCAGTACATCACCCGGTTTCACACCCTTGATGATGTCCTGGCCGCTGCCTTGAAAGACCATCTGCACCTGCACGGCTTCGACCTTGTCGCCATTGACCCGGTACACGAAGTGCTGATCGAGGCCGCGTTGTACGACTGTCGGTGGCACCACCAGCACATCTTTATCCAGGGCTGTCTGAATCTTTACCGTCACCAGCAGGCCCGGCCAGAGCTTCTGTCCTGGATTGTCGAATTCGGCCTTGGCGCGGATGGTGCCGGTATTGGCGTTGATCTGGTTGTCGATCAGGGTCAGGTGACCTTCGCCGAGCAGGTTGCCGGTTTCGCCGTCGGTGTCGGCGCCGATGTAGGCCTTGACCCGGGCGTGCTGCGGGTCGTTGATCAGGCCCTGCAGGGTCGGCAGCATTTGCTGCGGCAAGGAGAATTCCACGGCGATCGGGTCGATCTGGGTCACCGTGAACAGGCCTTGGGTGTCAGTCATGCGCAGGAAGTTGCCTTCGTCGACGGTACGAATGCCGACACGACCGCTGACCGGGGAGCGAATTTGCGTGTAGGAAAGCTGTACCTCGGCGGAGTCAATCGAGGCCTGGTTGCCTTGGGCGGTGGCCTTGAGCTGGTTGACCAGGGCTTGTTGCTGGTCGTAGGTCTGCTTGGACACGCCGTCGTCGACACTCAACAGCTTGTAGCGCTTGAGGTTGACCTGCGCCACTTGCAGTTGCGCCTGGCTTTCGCCCAGTTGTGCCCGGGCCTGGTCGAGGCTGGCGCGGATCGACCGGTCGTCGATGGTGGCCAGCAGGTCACCTTTTTTCACCAGTTGGCCTTCCTTGACCAGCAGTCTGGTGAGGATACCGTCGATTTGCGGGCGGACCACGACGCTGTGCAGGGACAGTACCGAACCGATGCCGCTGACGTAGCGCGGTACGTCTTTTTCGGCGACGGCGACCACGCGCACGGGGATGGCGGTGGGGGTGGCGAGTTTGGCCTTGGCCGGTTTGGTGGCGTACCACAGGCCCAGCGCTGCCAGGACGATCAGAAGGGCGACGAGCAGGGCGGGTTTTTTCTGGATTCGCATGCGAGTGGGGCGCCGGGGCTGGGGTGGTCGGTAGGTGGGTAAGGTATTTTCCTTTATAAACCTGTTTGCCGGTCAGGAGGGTGACGGCTAACTGACGGCGCTGTCAGTTTGGGGGACTTGGCGGCCTTTGGGCCGACCATGTTGTGGTTGACTGTGTACATATCCGTTTCTTCGGTAACGGCGGCTTTCGGTTCCGCTCTTACAGCGGGACACTTTGGAAGAGCGCCAAAGTAACCAAAACGCTTTGCCCCTGACGTTCGGCCCTTCGCTTAGGCTCAGGGTGCCCTCGCTCCGGTCCTGCTCCGTGGGCCCGCCGCCATCGGCCATCCATGGCCGGGGGCGGCTATCCCGGCATCCATGCCGGGTTGCCCACTGCGCAGAACCTCCACTCGGCCTCTCGAGGGGGCGTGCACCGCAACAGCGCCCGAGGCGGCCTACCGGCCGGCCTGATTGTCTGGTTCGGTGTACACAGTACCTGTGGGAGCGGGCTTGCTCGCGAAAGCGGTGTATCTGCTCACAGTGATGTTGAATGTAAGAACGCCATCGCGAGCAAGCTCGCTCCCACAAAGGATCAATCTGTGAGCTGAGAGATTTTCAGTTCGCCACCCGAACCCCACCCAAACTCCCACTCAATTCATACGCCGCCAATTCCGCCTGGTGCGCTGCCAGCAATTCCGGCAACGATCCGCGCAAATACTCGACCCAGGTCTTGATCTTCGCATCCAGGTACTGGCGCGACGGGTAGATCGCATACAGGTTCAGTTCTTGCGAGCGGTAGTTGGGCATGACGCGCACCAGTGTGCCGTTGCGCAGGCCTTCTATCGCGGCGTACAGCGGCAGGACGCCAACGCCCATGCCGCTGATGATCGCGGATTTCATGGCATCGGCGGAGTTCACCAGGAAAGGTGAGCTGTTGATGGTGACCATTTCCTGGCCATCGGGACCGTCGAAGGCCCATTTCTCCAGCGGAATCACCGGGCTGACCAGGCGCAGGCAGGCGTGGTTGAGCAGGTCGCTGGGTTTTTGTGCGCAGCCGTTGGTTTTGACGTAGGCCGGCGAGGCGCAAACGATGCTGTAGGTGATGCCCAGGCGCTGGGAGACGAAACCCGAATCCGGCAGTTCGCTGGCGAGGACGATGGACACGTCGTAACCCTCGTCGAGCAGGTCCGGCACGCGGTTGGCCATGGTCAGGTCGAAGGTCACGTCCGGGTGGGTCTTGCGGTAGCGGGCGATGGCGTCGATCACGAAGTGCTGGCCGATGCCGGTCATGGTGTGCACTTTGAGTTGCCCGGCCGGGCGGGCGTGGGCGTCGCTGGCTTCGGCCTCGGCTTCTTCGACGTAGGCCAGGATCTGTTCGCAGCGCAACAGGTAACGCTTGCCGGCTTCGGTCAGGGCGATGCGGCGGGTCGTTCGGTTGAGCAGGCGGGTTTGCAGGTGGGCTTCCAGGTTGGAGACCGCGCGCGAGACGTTGGCCGTGGTGGTGTCCAGTTGCACGGCGGCGGCGGTGAAGCTGCCGGCTTCGGCCACGTAACTGAAGGCGCGCATGTTTTGCAAAGTGTCCATGGGGTGCTCTCGGGTGCGATGGCAAATTGTGACACGAAGTTTCGGGGGCGGTGACCCCTACCTACGGATTATCTCGTTAACGGTAACAAAGATTCACAGGAATCCCGGCTTATCGCCCTTCAGGCCGCCCCATAGAATTGCGCAACTTGGGCAACCGGGGCTCGACCCACCGCATAACCCGTGGGAGCGGGCTTGCTCGCGAGGAGGGCATCACATTCAACAGCGATGTTGACTGACAGACCGCTTTCGCGAGCAAGCCCGCTCCCATAAAAGCGGATCTCCGGTTTCCAGAAAATCCCATGCCTCCCCCTATTTTCAGGAAATCGCAGCAGTGCCGCGTCGCATCAGCAGAGCGCTTCAGCCGCTCAGTGTTTTGGCTTTAACCCTGGCAATCAGCGGCTGCATCGGAACCGGAGGTATTGCCCCACAGGGCAAGGCGCTGGTGGTCAATTCACTGGCCACCGACGAAGCGATCCAGAGCGCCGCGCAGGATGCGCACTGGCCCACCTCACAATGGTGGCAAGCCTATGGCGACCCGCAACTGAACCGCTGGATCGACCTCGCTCTGCAAGGCAGCCCGACCCTGGCCATGGCCGCCGCCCGGGTGCGTCAGGCCCGGTCCATGGCCGGCGTGGCCGAAGCGGCCGAGTCGCTGCAGATCAATGGCGAGTCCACCCTCAAGCGTCACAACTGGCCTACCGATCAGTTCTATGGCCCTGGTGAGCTGGCTAACAGCACCACTTGGGACAATAACGCGGCGCTGGGTTTCAGCTATGCCCTCGACCTCTGGGACCGCGAAAGCAATGCCACCGAGCGCGCCGTGGACATGGCGCACATGAGCGTCGCCGAAGCGCGCCAGGCCCAGCTCGAATTGCAAGACAATATCGTACGGGTCTACATCGAATTGTCGTTGCATTACGCCCAGCGGGACATCGTCGAAGCGACCTTGAAGCAGCAACAGCAGATCCTTGAGCTGGCGCAAAAGCGTCTGAACGGGGGTATCGGCACCCATTTCGAAGTCAGCCAGGCCGAGACGCCGCTGCCGGAAACCCATCGCCAGATCGACTCCCTCGACGAAGAAATCGCCTTGAGCCGCAACCAGCTCGCCGCCCTCGCCGGCAAGGGCCCGGGGGAGGGCGCGCAGTTGCAGCGGCCAACGCTGTCGCTGGGTGCACCGCTGAAACTGCCGTCGTCGCTGCCGGCGCAATTGCTCGGCCAACGCCCGGACGTGGTCGCCAGCCGCTGGCAAGTGGCGGCGCAGGCGCGGGGCATCGATGTTGCCCATGCCGGTTTCTACCCGAACGTCGATCTGGTCGGCAGCCTCGGCTACATGGCCACCGGCGGCGGGGCCCTGGAGTTCTTGACCGGCAAGAAGCTCAACTACAGCGTGGGACCGGCGATTTCGTTGCCGATCTTCGATGGCGGGCGCCTGCGTGCGGAGTTGGGTGAAGCCTCGGCCGGGTATGACATCGCCGTGGCCAAGTACAACCAGACCCTGGTCAATGCCCTGAAAAACATCTCCGACCAGTTGATCCGCCGCGAGTCCATGGACAAGCAACAGGCTTTCGCCGCCGAGTCGGTGGCCACTGCGCAGAAGACCTACGACATCGCGATGATCGCCTACCAGCGTGGCCTGACCGATTACCTCAACGTGCTCAATGCCCAGACCCTGCTGTTCAAGCAGCAGCAAGTGCAACAGCAGGTTCAGGCAGCGCGTTTGAGCGCCCATGCGCAATTGGTGACGGCGTTGGGCGGTGGTCTCGGTGCCGGCAACGACGTGCCGAACGCCGAACAGACCCAGGCACCGAAAACCCCGAGCCTTTTGCGTTGAACACAACACCTGTGGGAGCGGGCTTGCTCGCGAAGGCGGTGTGTCTGATGACACTTTTGTCGCCTGATACTCCCACTTCGCGAGCAAGCCCGCTCCCACAGGTTCCGAGTTTTGGCTGATTTTTCACTGAGCAGGATTTGATGACTCCCTTGCCCGTACCCTTGCGCTGGCTGTACTCCCTGGAATGGCGTCGGGGTTTTTTCGACTGGGCACGCAGCGACGGCGTGACCTGGGTCTACATCTTCAAGGTGCTGATCGCGGCGTTCCTCACGCTGTGGCTGGCCATGCGCCTGGAGCTGCCGCAACCGCGTACCGCAATGATCACCGTGTTCATCGTCATGCAGCCGCAAAGCGGCCAGGTGTTCGCCAAGAGTTTCTATCGTTTTCTCGGCACCCTGGCCGGGTCGGCGGTGATGGTCGCGCTGATCGCCCTGTTTGCGCAGAACACTGAACTGTTCCTCGGTTCGCTGGCGATCTGGGTCGGTATCTGCACGGCCGGCGCTGCCCGCTGCCGCAACTTCCGCGCCTACGGTTTCGTACTCGCCGGATACACCGCGGCGATGGTCGGTTTGCCCGCGCTGGCCCATCCGGAGGGTGCGTTCATGGCGGCGGTCTGGCGGGTGCTGGAGATCTCGTTGGGCATTCTCTGTTCGACCCTGATCAGTGCCGCCATCCTGCCGCAATCAGCGAGCGCGGCGATGCGCAATGCGTTGTACCAGCGCTTTGGCGTGTTCGCCCTGTTCGTGACCGACGGCTTGCGCGGCCGCAGTCAGCGCGAGGCGTTCGAGGCCGGCAACGTGCGTTTTATCGCCGAAGCCGTGGGCCTGGAAGGCTTGCGCAGCGTTACTGTTTTCGAAGACCCGCACATGCGTCGGCGCAATGGCCGTCTCAGTCGCCTGAACAGCGAATTCATGGGCATCACCACGCGCTTCAATGCCTTGCACCAGTTGCTCGAACGCCTGCGCAGCAGCGCGGCGGACCAGGTGGTGGAGGCGATCAAACCCGGCTTGCAGGACCTCGCCGAGCTGCTCGACGGCTTCAGCGGGCGTGCCTTGACCAGCGCCGATGCAGCGCGTCTGGTCACGGTGCTGAGCGCCTACAAGGAAGGGTTGCCGGCGCGGGTGCGCAGCCTGCGGGCGATCTTTCAGGAGAGCGAACCGAGCGACGACGAACTGCTGGACTTCCATACGGCGTACGAACTGCTCTATCGCTTCGTCGACGACCTGCACAGTTATGCACAGACCCACGCTTCCCTGGCCGATCACAGTCACGAACGGGAGCGCTGGGACGAGCCGTTCACTCCGCAAACCAACTGGATGGCAGCGGCAGCATCGGGGATACGCGCGGCGTTCATTCTGGTGGTATTGGGCAGCTATTGGGTGGCAACCGCCTGGCCGAGCGGCGCGACCATGACCCTGATTGCGGCCGCGACCGTGGGCCTGTCCGCCGCCACCCCGAACCCGAAACGCATGGCCTTTCAGATGGCGTGCGGGACTTTGCTCGGAGCGCTGATCGGCTTCGTCGAGATGTTTTTCATTTTCCCGTGGATCGATGGATTTGCGTTGCTGTGCGTGATACTCGCACCGGTGATCGTACTCGGCTCGTTCCTGACTTCGCGGCCGCAGTACGTCGGTGTCGGCCTGGGCTTGCTGATCTTCTTCAGCACCGGTTCAGTGCCGGACAACCTCACGGTCTACAACCCCTACACCTTCATCAACGACTACATCGCCATGGTGCTGGGCATGCTGGTGTGCGCGGCGGCCGGGGCGATCATTCTGCCGCCCAACAGCCGTTGGCTGTGGCGTCGGCTGGAGCAGGACCTGCGCGCTCAGGTGGTGTACGCCATCAGCGGCAAGCTCAAGGGGCTGGCGTCGAGTTTCGAAAGCCGCACCCGAGATCTGGTGCATCAGGCCTACGGCTTCGCGGCGGGCCAACCGCAGGTGCAGCGGGACTTGTTGCGCTGGATGTTCGTGGTGCTGGAAGTCGGCCACGGGATCATCGAGTTGCGCAAGGAACAGGCGATTCTGCCGGTGCATCCGGCCTATGCCGAATCCCGGCCGTGGCGCCAGGCGATCCGGGTGATGGGGCGGGCGCTGGTGCGGCTGTTCCTGCAACCGAACAGCAGCAACCTGGAACGCGCGCTGATTGCCGTCGATCACGCGATCAGCCGTGTGCAGTCCACCGACGAACCCTTCGCCCCGCACTTCGATACCTCGGCGTTGCGCCGGGTGAAGAGCTACCTGCACTTCATCCGCACCTCGCTGCTTGATCCGCAATCACCGCTCGCTGCCTTCGCAAGCCGCCAGCCCAAAGGACTTGAACATGCCTCGTGAAATCGCCTTCCACGGCGTGTACATGCCGACCATGACCCTGATGTTTTTCATCGCGGCTCTGCTTGCCTGGGCGCTGGACCGGTTCCTGTCCGGGTTCGACCTGTACCGTTTTTTCTGGCATCCGGCGTTGCTGCGCCTGAGCCTGTTTACCTGTCTGTTCGGCGCGTTGGCGCTGACTGTCTACCGTTGACTCTCTATCACTGAGAATGCCCCGATGAAAAAGTTTTTCAGCCTGCTCGCGACCTTGTTGGTGCTGGCCCTCGCGCTGTGGATCGGCCGCTCCTTGTGGGAGCACTACATGAACACGCCGTGGACCCGTGACGGCCGCGTGCGGGCCGACATCATCAACGTCGCCGCCGACGTCACCGGAGAAGTGGTGGACGTGCCGGTGCGCGACAACCAGCTGGTGAAGAAGGGTGAATTGCTGATGCAGATCGACCCCGAGCACTACCGTCTCGCGGTGAAACAGGCACAGAGTCTGGTGGCATCGCGCAAGGCAACCTGGGAGATGCGCAAGGTCAACGCCCATCGTCGCGCCGATATGGACAACCTGGTGATCTCCCGGGAAAACCGTGACGACGCCAGCAACCTCGCCGACTCGGCCCTGGCCGATTACCAACAGGCCCAGGCGCAACTGGAAGCCGCGGAACTCAACCTCAAACGCACTGAAGTCCGTGCGGCGGTGGATGGTTACGTCACCAACCTCAACGTGCATCGCGGCGACTACGCGCGCATCGGCGAGGCAAAAATGGCCGTGGTCGACATGAACTCGTTCTGGGTCTACGGCTTCTTCGAAGAAACCAAACTGCCTCATGTGCGCGTCGGCGATAAGGCCGACATGCAACTGATGAGCGGCGAAGTGCTCAAGGGCCATGTGGAAAGCATCTCGCGCGGCATCTATGACCGCGACAATCCGGAGAGCCGCGAACTGATCGCCGACGTCAACCCGACCTTCAACTGGGTGCGCCTGGCGCAGCGGGTACCGGTGCGCATTCACATCGATGAAGTACCGGAGGGGGTGCTGTTGGCGGCGGGGATTACCTGTACGGTGGTGGTGAAGCAGGCGGGTGGGGCATGACTTGTAGACCGTGTGGCCCCATCGCGGGCAAGCCCGCTCCCACAAATATCTGCTGGGTTACCTAAATAGCATTCACACCAAAGATCCCCGTGGGAGCGGGCTTGCCCGCGATGGGAACGACTCGGTTGCGCGGGTATAAGGCAGCGCTTCACTCCTTGCAAAACGTCTCATGCAGATGCCGCCAGATCACCCGGCCATCGGCGTGCTTCTCGAAGACCACGGTGGAACGACGATCCGAGTGCAACCCGGTCGCATCGGTCTGTTGTTCGCGGTAACTCACGGTGGCGCCACCCTCGTACAGCGCGATCCCACGCAATTCGCTGAGCTCGATCCTGAACCCGAGTTTCTTGCCGCCCGCCAGCGTGAACAGTTCGTTCAGCGCGTCCAAGTCCAGCACCCGGCCGAGCGGCGAGACCATGGAGAACTGCGGTGAAAAACGCGTCAGCAGTTCTTCGAGTTCGGACGCGTCGCGTTCCTCGGCCAGCCATTGTTCGATGGCCACGTGGGCCTGGATCACTTCGTCGAAGTATTCGGTGTAGTCGGTCATGTTGTTTCCTGAAGTTCTGTGGTGTCTGTTCTGACGCCTTCGCGGGCAAGCCCGCTCCCACAGGATTAGCGCTATTTCAAAATCTGTGCATGACCTGTGGGAGCGGGCTTGCCCGCGAATAACGATGACGCGGTGTCAGAGCTGCCCACGCAGCCCGAACCGCTTCATCAGCCCGGATTCGAGCAAACCCTTGGGCAGCAAACTGGCCATCAGCGGCAACGCGCGGCTGCCATTGCCCAGGCGGATCAGCCGTGGCGGTTTGGCTTGCTGCACGGCCTTGAGCAATCCGGCGGCAAACTCACTGGCCGGGGTCGGTCTGTCCTGGGAAGCCCTGGCCCGGGCGCGTATGCCTTCACGCAGCGGAAACCACGGCGATTGCTCGCTGATCAGTTGCTCGGCTTCGTTCCCGGCATTCCTGGCGAAGCTGGAAGCGATGGCCCCGGGCTGCACTTCCATGACCCGCACGCCGAACGGCGCCAGTTCCATGCGCAAGGCATCGCTCAAGGCATGCACGGCGGCTTTCGAGGCGCAGTAGGCACCGGCGAATGGCGTGACCAACACACCCGAAACGCTGCCGATATTCACGACCAATCCTTTGGTCCGGCGCAGCACGGGAAACATCGCGCGGGTGACGCCGACGATGGCGAACACATTGGTTTCGAACTGGCGCTGCATGGCCGGCACGCCGCCATCGAGCAACGGTCCCATGGCGCCATAACCCGCGTTGTTGATCAGTACGTCGAGACCACCGCGTTCCTGGTTGATGCGCTCGCTCAATTGCTCAAGGGCAACACCGTCGTTTACGTCAAGTTGCACGGCGGTAAATCCGGCAGCGCTCAGCATGGCGACATCTTCGGCCTTGCGCGCACTGGCCCAGACTTCATAGCCGGCGACCTTGAACGCGTCGGCAAGGGCACGGCCAATGCCGCTGGAGCAACCGGTAATCAACGCAACGGGCATGGCGCATTCCTTGTGCAAAATATGGGGGGAGGGATCAGTCGGAAAAACTACCCTGCAATCGCTCGGCGCGAAACTCCAGGGTTTCCGGCCGGTAGCCAGGGCGCAATGGCGGCAGCGGCAAGCAATCTTCCCAGTTGCCACCGGCCTGCAATTCGCCGGGGCCACGATAGCGCGGGGCGGTGTATTGATTGTCGGCCAGGTTCACCGTATCGCCCGGTGCATAGGCCGCGACTCGCCAGCGCAGTTCGGTTAGCGGCACGTCATTGCCGTTGTTCAGGGTCAATTGCAATGGGCGGTCAGCGGGACATTGTTGTGGTGCGTAAGTGATGCGCAACTCCAGGCGTTGCAGTTGCTTGAGTTCGTGGTGGTCCATCCAGATGACCCAGGTGGCGACGATGCCCAGCCCCACGGCCGCCGCCAGGGAGACGGGCAAGGCCTTGGCGGGATAGCGCAGCAACAGGATCAGCCAGGTGATGACCAGCAGGACGCCGATGAACATGACGCGCAAACCTCGGGAGCAGAGAAGAGCATCCTACCTAAGCGTAGGTGCGATTGGCGATGGGAGAGATTTCCGCGATGACTGTAGGGGCCCCTTCGCGGGCAAGCCCGCTCCCACAGGTTTTTTGATTGTTCACGAATGTTGTATTCCACCCGGTCTTCTGTGGGAGCGGGCTTGCTCGCGAAGAGGCCAGTCGAGGCACTACAAAAAAACAGTGCAAAAAAAAAGCCCCCGCCCAGCCTGCTGCGGATAGGGAACGCAGCAGGCTGGACGAGGGCTTCTTGTTTTACTGAGCGTTACTGCGCGATGGTTTTCACCGCCACGCCACGCTCAACCGGAGTGGAGCGCCCGTAGATATCTTCAAACCGCTCGATATCGTCTTCGCCCAGGTAGCTGCCGGATTGAACTTCGATGATCTCCAACGGGATCTTGCCCGGGTTGCGCAAACGGTGAACCGAAGCGATCGGAATGTAGGTCGACTGGTTCTCGGTCAGCAGGAACACGTTCTCGTCACACGTCACCTCGGCGGTGCCGCTGACGACGATCCAGTGCTCGGCGCGGTGGTGGTGCATCTGCAGCGACAGGCACGCACCCGGCTTGACCGAGATGTGCTTGACCTGGAAGCGCCCGCCCATGTCCACCGAGTCGTAGGAGCCCCACGGACGGTAGACCTCGCAGTGGTTCTGGGTCTCAGTGCGGCCCTGTTCGTTGAGGGTGTTGACCATCTGCTTCACGCCTTGGACCTTGTCCTTGTGGGCGATCATCATGGCGTCCTTGGTTTCGACCACGACGATGTTTTCCAGGCCGATCACCGACACCAGCTTGCCGTTGCCGTGGATCATGCAGTTTTTGCTGTCCTGGATCACCACGTCGCCTTTGGTGACGTTGCCGTTGGCGTCTTTTTCATTGACTTCCCACAGCGACGACCAGCAGCCGACGTCGCTCCAGCCGGCGGTCAGCGGCACGACGCAGGCGCGTTGGGTTTTTTCCATCACCGAGTAGTCGATGGAATTGTCCGGGCAGCAGGCGAAGGTGGCTTCGTCGAAGGTGATGGTGTCGGCATCCTGATGGCTGCGTTCCAGGGTCAGCAGGCAGGTGTCGTAGATGTCCGGATCGTGCTTCTTCAGCTCTTCCAGGAACCGGCTGGCGCGGAACAGGAACATGCCGCTGTTCCAGAAGTAACCGCCGGACTGGACGAACTCGGTGGCGCGCTTCACGTCGGGTTTTTCCACGAAGTGCGAGACGCGGCTGATGCCTTCAGGCAGCAGCGAGTCGTTGGTCGACTTGATGTAGCCATAACCGGTTTCCGGTTTGGTAGCCGGCACGCCGAACAACACCATTTCACCGTTTTCGGCGGCGACGGTAGCCAGGGCCAGAGCGCGTTGCAGGGCTTTCTGGTCTTCCAGCACATGGTCGGCCGGCAGCACCAGCATTAGCTCGTCGCGACCTTCATTGACCAGCATCATCGCAGTCAGGGCCACGGCTGGCGCGGTGTTGCGACCGAACGGCTCCATCAGGATGCGCTGGGATTCCAGCTTGCGCGCCGCCAACTGCTCGTTGACGATGAAGCGGTGGTCCTTGTTGCAGACCACGATTGGCGAGTCCATGCCTTCGAACACCAGGCGTTCCAGGGTTTGCTGGAACAGGGTGTGTTCGCCGGTCAGGGCCAGGAACTGCTTAGGGAATTGTTTGCGGGAAAGCGGCCAAAGACGTGAGCCACTACCACCTGACAAGATCACCGGAATCATGTTGTTACTCCTTTAATATCGATTGGTTAGAGCTACTGCGTTCTGTCGTTTCACTCTTGTTTTTGTTTCGTAGCCAGATCGGGTCACCCGTAGCAGCTGCCGAGCCTGCGAGGCTGCGTTCGGCGGCGCAGCAGTCGTCAATCCAGACAAGAAGGCGCCTGGATTGACGACTGCTGCGCAGCCGGACGCAGGCTTCGCCAGCTGCTACAGGGGGATCATCGACCTGACGAATTCATCAGCGCGTCGACACCGGGCGTTTCACCCAGACCGGCGACAGGCTGCTGCCGCTGCCGGTGACGTACAGCACCGCGGCTTCACCGCGTTCCAGGGCGACCGGTTTCACGTCGCCGACTTTGGTGGTGCCGTCGTACAAGGCCAGGCTGACCTTCACCGGGTTGATTTCACGCTCGCCGCGACCCTTGGGCGCAACGTTCGGGACCACGTCGGTCTTGCCATCGGCGGTTTTCAGGGTCAGCGCCTTGTCGCTAAGGTTTTGTACGCGTACCAGGGACTTCTGCTTGTTCTTGAACGGCGGCTCTTCGATCAATTGCGGTGCGCCGCTGGCGTTGTTGACCAAGGTGTAATAGTGGTCGCCGGCCAGTTTCACCGGCAGGCTCTGGCTACCGACCTTGGCGCTGTAGTCGCCGCCCGGCATGAAGCTGAAGTCACTGCTCGACAGTGGCGCTACATCGCTCAGGTTGGTGCTGCCGACGGTGGCGCTGACTTCGGCGTTGCTGGCGTTGTAGATACGCACGAAGGTCGAGCCTTTCGGCGCGGTCGGGCCGTACAGGGCGGCGTCGCCAGCGGCGAAAGCCTGTACCGACAGCACGCTGAGGCCGGCAACCAGGGCAAAGCTTTTAGCGAGACGACGCGGAGTTGTAGTGAAAGTCATGGTGTACCTCTCTTTCAGTTTTGCGCCCGGTCGGGCGTCTCGGATTGAGTGTTTGCAGCTACGTTTTGTTGGCGGGCGCCGGCTTGTTTAAGCTCTGCGACCCACTGCGGGTCGGCGTCGCCGATTTCGTTGTTCACGGGCAGATATCGTTCAGGGAACTCCCAGATCAGCACCTGTGGCGGGCTGTTCTTGAAGGCATCGCTCTTGAGGTAGCTGAGCATCGGCAGAATCGGGCCGTGGCCGTCTTCGGCGTAATTGACCACGTCGCTGTTCAGCGCTTGCTTGAGCGCACCCACAAAATTCCAGCTGGGGTTGGCGCTGTAGCTGGTGCCGATCAGGGCCACCGGCACTTCGGTGTTGGCGAACAGAGCGTCGTCGCCGGCGGGCTGATCTTCAGCCGCGACCGTATTGCGCTTTTGCAACTGCTCCTGTTCAGGCATCAGGTTTTCGAACAGCGGGTCCAGTGGCAGGAACAGACGCAGGTCACCCTTGTGGGTGATGGTCTCAGCCGGTTCGGTGACGAAACGCTGCGGCTCGCCGCTCAGCGGGTACTTGTCGGCAATGGTCCGGGCCAGGAGGTTGGCGGCGATCTCGGCGCCTTGCGGCGTCCAGTGGGTGTCGGTGCGCAGGAACACTTGCTGGCCATCCTGCTTGGCCTGTTGCAGCGGGCCAAGCAGGTCAGGGGCCGCAATCCGGTCGGCGGCCAGGCGCTGGTGGAAGTCCTTGTAGAGGTTGGCGTGGATGCTCGCCGGTTTCACTTCACCGAGGTGTTCCGGGTACAGGCGCACCTTGGCCGGTACTACCGCCATCACCAGTTGCACGCCTTTTTCCTTCAGGGTCTGGCGCACGCCTTCGACCAGCGCGTAGTTGCCTTGCAGGTTCAATTCTTCGTTGACCACCGGGTGGAATTCTTCATCGCTGTACAACCACTGGTCGCGACCGAGCACCACGCCCGGACGACCTTCGTTGAACAGTTTGAAATCCAGCGCGGCCCAGAGGTTGGTGCCCAGGCGCTTGATCGGGAACTCGTCGTCGTAGTGCGTTTCCACGGCCTTGGTCCAGCGACCGTTGAGTACCGTCGCATCGGCGTTGGTGCTGAAGCCGAAGAAACTGCGCACCGACCACAGGCCGAGCACCAGCAGGGTCACCAGGAACAGCGCGATGTAGAAGATGCGTAATGAGCGGGTCATGGTCAGATCCCTCAGAACTGGAAGTAAAGGAACGGCGAGAAGCTTTGCGCCGAGAGTTTGAGAATCGAGGCGATGAACAGCAGCAGCACCAGCGCACGCATCACGTAACGCGACCAGTCAGCGGTCCAGTAGGCCGGTTGCACCTGGGCTTCGACGCCGACGGTGTAGCCAGGCTGGTGGATGCTCGCCGGGTTATCCCCAGGCACGGCCTTGATCGTTCCCGGTGTCGCAGCGGCCGGGCCGTCGGCGTCGACGTTCACGGCAGGCTTGGTCTTGACCGGAGGCTGATTGGTGTAGAAATCCCGCAGGCCGAAGAACGCCAGGGTCACGTAGGCCACGATCAGGGTCGCCACTTGCAGACCGGTGAGGCTGGCCTGGTTGAGTTCCGACAGCGACCAGTCGCCGAAGCTGAACATCGCGCCGTACATGCGCCCGGCGACGTGCAGGTTTTCCGCGCGGAAGATCACCCAGCCCATCACCACCAGCAGGAAGGTCAGTACCCAGCGGATCGGGTTGAAGCTGCGTGGAGAGGTGTTCAGGCCGATGGCTTTCTCGATCGCCAGCCACATGCCGTGCCACGCCCCCCAGACGATGTAGGTGATGTTCGCGCCGTGCCACAGACCACCAAGCAGCATGGTCAGGAACAGGTTGCGATAGGTCATCAGCGTGCCTTTGCGGTTACCGCCCAGGGTGATGTACAGATAGTCACGCAGCCAGGTCGACAGGCTGATGTGCCAGCGCCGCCAGAACTCGGTGATCGACTGGCTGACATACGGCTGCTTGAAGTTTTCCATGAAACGGAAACCCATCATCAGGCCCAGGCCGATGGCCATGTCGCTGTAGCCGGAGAAGTCGAAATACAGCTGCGCGGTGTACGCCAGGGCGCCGAGCCAGGCATCGCCCGTGGTCGGGTTTTGCAGGGCGAAGCAGTGGTCGGCCACCACCGCGAGGGTGTCGGCGATGAAGACTTTCTTGATGAAACCCTGCATGAACCGCGTGCAGCCCTCGGAGAACTTGTCGAGGGTGTGGGTGCGGTTGTTGAACTGGTCGGCCAGGTCGCGGAAACGCAACACCGGGCCGGCGATCAGGTGCGGGAAGATCGCCACGAACGCCGCGAAGTCGATCAGGTTGCGGGTCGCCGGGGTGTCGCCACGGTAGACGTCGATGATGTAGCTGATGGACTCGAAGACGTAGAACGAGATCCCGATCGGCAGCAGCACGTGGGTCAGGATGAATGGCGAAAGACCCACCGACGTCATCATCGCGTTGATGCTGTCGACGCCGAAGTTGGCGTACTTGAAGTAGCCGAGGATGCACAGGTCGACGGCCACGCCGAGCAGCAGCCAGCGCTGTGCCGGTTTGGTCTTGACCCCGGCGGCACCGACTTTCAGGCCGATCCAGTAGTTCCACAGCG
This sequence comes from Pseudomonas sp. GW821-FHT02A08, assembly GCF_059422045.1. Taxonomy (NCBI): domain Bacteria; kingdom Pseudomonadati; phylum Pseudomonadota; class Gammaproteobacteria; order Pseudomonadales; family Pseudomonadaceae; genus Pseudomonas; species Pseudomonas sp. GW821-FHT02A08. Next base: position 36,827 of record NZ_JBWKWD010000008.1, on the reverse strand, counting down.
TGACGCCGGCGAACAGCGCGAGGAAGTCCACACGCCACCAGGCGTAGAACACGTAACTGGCAATCAGCAGCAGCAGATTGCGATAGCGTTGCCCGCTCAGGTAGTACAAGCCGAGGAAGATCGGCAAGAACAAAAACAGGAACACGTTGGATGAAAAAACCATCCCGGTCTCTCCTTGTTTGAACCAACAGTCAAGGGCCAACGGCCCCCCCAAACCCCCCACAGAAATTCGGGGGGCATAACTCACATCTCACAGCTGACAACTAACCCTGTGGGAGCGGGCTTGCTCGCGAAAGCGGTGTGTCAGTCGACATCATTGGTGAATGTCAGACCGCATTCGCGAGCAAGTCGAATCGTCGCACTGCCGCTCCCACAGGGGATCAGTGTTGGTCTAGGAACCCTTGCCCTTTTCATTGGCCGGGTCGTAGACCTTGGTCAGGTCACCGCCAAGACGGAAGGTCTTGAACGGTTGCATCTTGTGCTTCTTCGCCAGCACCTCGGGCGAGCAGGTGTAGAGCGAACAGAACGGTTCGAGCCAGGCGAATTTCATGTCCTCCTTCAGGTCGGTCATGTCCTGTTCCTTGCCGTTCTTTTCCTCGAACTCATCCGGGTCTTTCACCCCGGACAACACCCGGTCACCCAGGCGTTTGAGTGCGCCGTTGTTTTCCTGACGCAAGTCCACGCCGTTGACCTGGGCGAAACTGGCGATCATCGCCAGCGGCGGCAGGGCGTAGTTGTGGTAGGCCAGGGCCCGTTGCTGGCGCTTGAGTTCGTTGGGCAGGTAGCCGTCGGCGTCGACCTGGTTGGCGCCCACCTTGTATTCCTTCACTGCCCAGTCGAACAGGTCGCGGCGGTTGGTGGCGACGGAAGTGGCCATTACCGACCAGGCGGCCCAGTACGAGTGGTTGTTGGTCTGCTCGAGCGGCAGGTTGTCCCAGTCGCTGACCACCTGGTCGGCCATCTTGCTGAACCAGGCTTCGATCAACTGCGCTTGCTGTTGATGGGTGGCCAGGGGGTGGGAGTCGGAAAACTTCAGGCGGATATACGCCGAGGCCATGCTGCCCAGCGCCCATTTGCGCATCGACTTGCCGGTGTGGTTGAAGTCCTTGGACATCAGGGCATCGGCCTGGGCCCAGGCCGTCAGCCAGCTCAGTGTGCATTCCAGCTGTTCCGGGCGACCGTCACGCATGAACTGCATCACGCGCTTGCTGGTGCCGCGCTCGATCTTGGTGATGTCGGCGGTGCTTTCGCGGAAGGCTTTTTCCGACTGCACGTTCAGGGTCGCGCGGGCCTTGTCCGAACCTTCGTACTTGCTGCGAAATTGCAACGAACCGGTGTACGGCGTAGGCATTGCATCGCAGCCTTCGCTCTTGTCGCCCGTCTTGAATTTATCCACAGGCGCAAAATAGCCCTGGGGTGGACGCAGTGGCGCAGCCGCTTGCGAGGCTGCGGCGAACATCGCCAGGCTCAAGAGCGTCGGTGCCAACAGTGTTGAAAATTTCGGATAGCGCATAGCAGACCTCATTGCCCGACCGAAGCAGTACGCTGTTCGGCGCCCGGGAATACGTTGCGTTTGCAGATTTTCGCTTCGACTTTCTGTGGCGCGGCACCCGCTTGTTCCGGACCCTGGACTTCGACGGCCAGCAGGTTCTGCGAGGCCCAGTCTTCGTCCGTGCGCAATTCGAAAGCGAAACGCCCGTCAGTCTCGGAGGTTTCCGGTTTGTCGATCTTGATGTCCTCGTGGCGACCGTTCATGTACCAGAGGGTGGCTTGCAGGGTTTTCACCGAAGTGTCGGCGAAGCGGATGTCGACCTGGTGGCTGGCGTTGCGCAGGTCCATGTTCTTGCTGTTGACCATCAACTCGTTTTTGCCCGGCTTGAGCGTCGCGCTGCCGGACATCTGTGCATCCTTGCCTTCGCAACCGTTGTCCAGCAGCGCCATCATCTGGCGGTAGATGGTTTCCTGGTCGAGGCGGTACAGCGGCGAGAACTCCCAGATGAGAATCTTCGGCGGGTTCTTCTGGAACTCGTCGCTGCCCAGGTACTGCAGCATCGAGCCTTCCAGGCCGCCACCGGGGAACGCCACGTTGAGAATGTCGGCGCCGATGGCCTCTTCGAGGAAACCGGCGAAGTTGTAGTTCTTGCCGCTGTGGGAGGTACCCACGAGGGTGATTTGCGGGTTGCCGGAGTCGCCGAACAGATCGCCATCGCCGGCTTCGCCCTTCGGCTCGGTGGTGAACTGATCCATGTACTGGATCGCGTAGCTGGTGCCACAGAGTTGACCGGCCATGTTGTGCAAGGTTCCGGTCTTGCCCATGCGACCTGACTTTTTGGTCTCGAATTCGCGCTTGGGAATGTCGGCGAACTCAGGCAATTGCTTGACCTTCTCGGCGACGATTTTCGCCGTGCGCTGGGCACCGTACGGGGTCCAGTGCTGGTCGCCACGGAAGTAGAAATCGTGGGCGGGCAGGGTGTCGGGCAACGACTCGTTGGTCAGCGGCGACAGGTCCGGGACGACGTAGCCCATCTGCGCGAAACGGCCGAGCATGGACTTGTAGTTCCTCAGCGCCTTGTCGAAGTCGAAGCTGGCTTTCTCCGCCGGGTTGAGCTTGTTGCGGTTCACCAGGCCACGGGTCGGCTGGTAGACGACAACCAGTTCCACGCCTTTGCTCTTGAACGCATCGTGCAGTTGCTTCATGCGTTTGTAGCCGGCGGGCGTGGTGTCGAATTCGGTGCGCAAGTCTTCTTGCGTACGGAACAGCCAGTCACCCTGGGCTTGCACCAGCGTGGTGAAGTTCTGCTGATAACGGGTGGTGTAGTTCTTCGGATCGTGGGCGGCCGGGCACAGGCTGCAGCACGGTTCGGCAGTGAATTTTGGTGGGCTTGCTTTACCGGCAGCTTCATCGGCACGCGCGCCGCCGCTCGCCGCGAGAATGCCGGCGGTCAGGGCCGACAGGCTGAGTAATTTGATCAAGTGTGGGTGCATAAGATTATCCTCAGTCCCGCATTTCGGTCTGGCGTTCGACGGGGTCGATCAGCACGGCTTTCTGCTGGCGCACCAACAGGTCGAGAATTTCATCCTGGCGCTCGCCGAGGATGCCGGTGAAGCTGATGCCGCTGGATTTGGTCGGTGCGAGCATGGACACGCGATACAACTCGACGCTCAGCGGCGAGTCGATGGACAGCGGGCCGCTGCCGTTGGCCGCCAGCTCACCGCCGACCACGATCAGCGACACCTGGGCATCGAACGGGTCGAGCTTGATGTCACGGTCGGTGTTGCTCAGGTCCTTGATGTGGCCGTAGACGCCGGTCAGGCCGTTGGCCATGGCGACGTTTTCGTACAGGCGAATGTTCACGCTGTTACGAATGCGGATGCCGTGGCGCTTGTTGCTCAACACGCGGTTGCCCCACAGCAGGTTGTCGGCACTCTCGTAGAGGGTGATGCCGTCGGTGTGGTTCTGGTAGATCTCGTTGTGGGCAATCAGGTTATTCACGCTGTTACGGTCGATCACCAGCCCCGAGAGGTGGTTGTCGTAGCTGCGGTTGTTGAAGATGAAGCTGTCGTTGACCTCACGGGAAATAATGATCCCGTGCTTCTTCTTCGTTCCATACACCGTGTTGTCGGCAATGATCAGACCATGGGAACGGTCGTGCGGGTCAATGCCGTAGACGATGTTGTCTTTGTAGGTGTTGCCCTTGACCACGAAGTCGCGGGTTTCATAGCAGTAGAAGCCGTACCACATGTCCGAGAATTCGGAGCCGACGATCCAGCCGGTCGGTTCAGGGCGCTTGAGCACCTTGGCCATGTTCGGCGTGTACTGGGAAATACTCACGCCGTAGGACTTACTGTTGGCGTAGCCGAAACTGGCGATCTTGCTGTTGGCGATGTAGGTCTCGGTGCCGCCCCAGGACAGCAGGAACGGACGGAATTCCTTCGGCGAGTTGAACGTCGCCGGGCCGTTGTCCTTCTCCCGCCAGCCAGTGATTTTGGTATCGCGAACGAACAGCTGGCCGTCGTTGACCAGGAACGCACCAGCCTCCTGGGACAGGCGCAGTTCCTGGGTCTGCTTGTCGATTTCCAGGATGCCGTGACGACCGACCACGATCGGCAACTTCGCCAGGTACACACCTGGCGAGGTTTCGCTGAAGTATTGCTTGGGGACCTTTTTCGCCAGGTCCTTGAGGTTCATGTAGCCATCGTCGACGAAGATCGCCTGGGGAATGCCGTGCTGACGCACCACCCACTCGGCCATCTTGTTGTCGCCACCGATGAAGTCCTTGAGGGCGTCTTCCTGCATCATCCGGCGCAGGCTGATCTTGCCCGGTTTGCTGCGCACGATCTTCGCGGCGATGGCTTCGGCTGTGTAGCCGGAAACGTCCGGCAGTTTCGGCTTGGCCAGTTCCAGCGGAGCGGTCGGTGCACTGCTGACGGTGTAGGTCTTGGCCTGTTGCAGTTCCTTGGCGATGGTTACCGGCTTCGCCGGATCCACTTTGGCCGGCTCTACATTGGCGAAGCCAGTCGCACTGGCCAGCAGCATCGCGCCGGCCAACAGGCTGATCGAGCCTTTTCGGGCTGGATGATTCATCTGGGAGACTCCCTTCGCAATGTGCATCAGAAGCGCCAGATCACGTCGATGAACGCGCGGTGCATGTACGAATCGACTTCCTTGCCGTACGCATCGCCCGGCTTGAACACGCCGCCACGGAAGCGCACCAGGGCCGAAGGTTCATCGATCGCCTGACTCATCGACGCCGGCAACAGGCCTTGCTTGAAGTACTTGGTGACTACCAGGTCCATTTCCTGACCGAGGTCTTTTTCGCCATCGTTCAGCGGCAGCGAAGTGCTGGAGAGGATCGCGCCGGTGACGTCGTCGGTGTTGTTCTGCACGGCGTTGATGCCATTGCTGCCGACCGGCTTGTTACCGTCGACACGCCAGAACTTGTGGTAGATCAGGCTGGCGTCGTATTCGTCGTTGAGCATCCACGAACCGAACAGGGTGGCGCTCTGCATGTTGTTCATTTCGCCACGGAAGGCTTCGCCGAAACGGTGCACGCGCGAGCGGGTGCCGGTGTAGTTCGAGCGGTTGCTTTCCAGGCCGTTCTGTTCGTAATCGGCGCTGGCGCGGGCGTAGGCGGCACCGACTTGCCATTGCGGATCAAGGCGCAGGCGCACACCGACATCGGTGGCCCAGCCGCTGAGGTCTTCACCGCGCTTGGCTTCGGCCGGCGCCGTGCCATCGGCATTCAGCGGGTTGACCTTGTCGATGTCACCGCTCATGCCGGTGATGCTGCCCCAGTAATTGACCGTGTTGGTGTTGCGCCAGTTGTAGGCGTCGCTGTCGGCGGTCAGGCCGAGCCAGCTGATGTCGCCGTTCTGTTTCTTGTCCAGCGAATCCGTCGGCACACCCGGCTCCGGGTAGTCGAGCTTGCCGTTGTCATGGGTGTGGTGACCGCGAATGCCGACCCAGTTGCCAGGTGTCCACTGGTACGCGGCATCGGCGTAGGCGTGCAGGCGATCCTTGTCTTGCGGCGACAGTTCCTTGAGGTCGGTGCGGTATTCGCTGAAGCGTTCGGCGATACCGGCGTTGGCGCGCAGCAGGGTGGTGTCGAAGGTCCAGTTCAGGGCTTCGATGTTGGTGTCGCGCCATTGGCCGTCGTCGTTGCGCAGGCGCTGGCGACCAAGTTTCAGGATCTCGCCGGGGTAGGGCGTGAAGCCGCTGTAGCCGACCCAGAACTCACGCATGGCCAGGTAGTTTTTCTTGGTCTGGCGATCATTGTTGTCAGTGTTCTCGGCACCATCGGATTGTTGCAGGGTGTCGGTCTCGATGATGTCGGTGGACGTCACCGCCTGACCCATGGCGTAGGCGCTCCACGCGCCGCTTTCGCCGTAGACCCATGGACGCAGGTCGAGGCCGACGCCGTTGACGTCGCCGCCAGGTGCGGTGCCGAGGTCGCGGTCGTCTTCGGACTGGCCGGTGATTTTCACGTCCAGGCCGAAGTTCTTGGTTTCTTCAGTCATCGCAGCAAGCGTCGGGCAAGACCAGATCAGCGCGAATGTCAGGCCGATTCCGGCCTTCATGAATGGATTCAACTTCATTGGGATTCCTCGCCATCTTCTTGCAGGGCATGCAGTTCCGGCGTGTTCGGGCTCAGTGCACCGCGCACGGCCTGTTCTTGTTTCAACAGGCGTTGGGCTTCGGCCAACCGGTCGGGCGGCAATTGCGTTTGGATTGTTTGCGCAAGCTCGGTGGCTTGCGGAGTGTTCTGGGCCAGGGCCAGTTGGCTGAAGACGTACGCGTTCAGCGGGTCAGGCTTGGTGCCCTTGCCTTGGGAAAACAGTTGGGCAATGGCGAAATCAGCGCTGTTCTGGCCGTTGCGCGCAGCGGTCAACAGATGGTCGAGTGCCTTCTGCGGATAGACCTTGCCCAGGTAGCCACGGCGATAGATCTGGCCGAGGTAGTAATCGGCAGCGACTTCGCGGCCGACGGCTTTCTGGAAGTGCGCTTCGGCGACCTTGGCGTCGGCCGGCACCAGTTTGCCTTCGAAGTAGAGTTTGCCCAGCAACAGTTCGGCGCGTGGCTGGTCGGCGGCGCGGCCGTTGTCCAGGTACTTCATCATCTGGTCGACGTCGCCCAGTTCCGGGAAGTCGTAGAGCAATTGCGCGAGGGTGACCCACGACGCCGGGTAGCCCGGTGCGATCGGTTCGAGCAGCGACTGCGCGGTTTTCTCGTCGGTCTTGCCCAGGGACGCGTCGGCGAGCACGCGGGCGACGCTGTCGACGCGCTGCGCCGAAACGGTGCCTTGGGCGTGCGCCGCTTGCATCTGCTTGATCAGCTCGGCCTGTTGCTCTGGCTTGGCCTGTTTCTGATAGACCGTGGCCAGTTCGACGTAGCAGATGTCGCTGGTGTTGAGCGCAGCCTTGCAGATCTTTTCCACGTCATCCAGATGCTGGTCGTAGGTGCCCTGGGTGCGATAGAGCAGCACTTGCGCCAGACCGGCTTCCGGTTTGTTCTCGGCACGCCATTGGCTGATCTGCTGCTGGGCATTCACGTTGGGGAAGCTGTGGGGGTATTGCAGGTACAGCATCGCCAACGGGATCAGCGTGTTGCCTTCGCCTGCCGCAGCGGCTTTTTTCAACAGGGTTTCGGCTTCGTGTTGTTCCGCTTCGGTGGAGCCGGGCTTGGCCACCAGCAGACGACCGAGGCGTGCCTGGGCGCGGGGCGAAACGCTGGCCGCGGCGCGGTAAGTCGCCTCGGCCTGTTTCATCTGCGCCGGGTCACGGCTGTCGACCTGGATATCGGCCAGGCCGACCTGTGCTTCGCTGTAGCCCAGGTCTGCCAGTTGCCGGTAGTTCGCCGCAGCGGTGGCGGTATCGCCACGTTTGAGCGCTTCGTTGGCCAGGCGCTGGTCGGGCAGGCCGGCGCAACCGGCCAGGCTCACCGCCAATGCCACTGCACACAGCGAGCCCATGTGGGAGCGGGCTTGCTCGCGAAAGCGGTGTGTCAGCAAGCATTGATTCTGAATGTTCAACCGCATTCGCGAGCAAGCCCGCTCCCACAGGGGATGTGGTGTGTTCAGAAAATTTGGAGTAGTCACAGGCATGTCCTCGACTTAAAGACCGACAGCCATGGCTTTGTCGATCAGCCAGTTCAGGTTCGGGCCACGGTCGCTGTTCACTTCCACCGGGCGGCCGGCGAGGGAGCTGTCCAGGGTTTCGTCCGGCTGGATCAGCACGCGGATGTCCGAAGACAGATCGGCGCTTTTCAGGCTGGTGCTGCTGACGATCTTGCCGGTGCGGCTCTTGTCCTCGCCGGCGATCTGGAAGCGCACCGAAGTACCCGGGCGCACGTCGCTGAACTGGCGATAGGAGAAGCGCGCTTCAACATTGGCTTCGCCGCCCCGCGGGACCAGTTGGAAGATCACGTCGCCCTTGCTGGCGTACTGACCGTTGGCGACCATTTGCTGGGCCACGGTGCAGTCGCAAGGCGAGGTCAGGGTGCCGGTCATCTGCTTGCCGAACAGTTCCGCAACCTTGGCCGGTTGCAGTTGGTCTTCGTCCAGATGGCCCTTGAGCACGTCGAGCATGCTGGTGCTGAAGGTCGCCAGCGGTGCGCCCTTGGCAGCCACGCCGTCGGCTTTCACCAGGCTCTGTACGGTGCCGTCGCGGGGCATGGTGATGTTCACGCCCGGCACGCTGACCAGACCGGCCTGGGCGTGGCTGACGAAGTACATGCCGTACACCGATTTGAAAACAAAACCGAAAGCAGCCAGACCGACAACGAAGATCCCCAGGCTGAAGGTCACGGCTTTCATGCGGCCGAACGCGGTCATGCCGTGGCCGCCGTCCTTCAGCTTGCGCGCCTTGGTGAAGTTGTCGCGCTGCAGGGTCGCCAGCATTTCACCCACGCTGACGATGTCGCCGGCCAGGTGCGAAGTGATCAGGTGGCGCAGGGTCGAGATGTCCCGTGGTTCCAGGTTCTGGAACTGGCAGCCGGCGCGTCCGGTCTCGCGATCGAAGGAGCGGACCTGCAATTCGACGTCCATGGCCAGGCCGAGGTTGTCGATGAGGAATTGCAGGCGGGCCTTGTACACGTCACCGATTTTCAGCGGCAATTGACCGGCGTTGAATGCCAGGCCACCGGCGGACAGGTCGATCACCCGGGCTTCGACCGGTGTCCGGTCGGGGCCGAAGAAACGCAGCTTGGCCGGGATTTTCACGCGGGCGTGTTGGCGCTGGGCTTCGGATTCATGCACTACGTTGGCGTTGACGGCGGTATTCATAGGGGGCGTTTTCCTAGTTAATTCAGGCGAGTTCGGTCAGACCATCAACAGCAGCACGGCGACAAAAATGCTGCCGGCAGAGAAGGTCATGGTCCGAGACGACCAGGTGTTGAACCAACGTTGAAAGCTGGCGAGATCACGGGTCAGAGAAGTGGGCTGGCGGGTCCAGGACTGTTGGTCGAGGCGGAAGAACACGTAGATCTTCACCAGCGCGCCGACGATCTGGTTGTAATAGAGAATCGCCGGGTAGGCCGGGCCGATCCGGTGTCCGGAGCACGACAGCAACAAGGTCAGGATGAACCGGGTGATGCCGATCCATAGCAGGTACACCAGGATGAACGCGGTGCCATACTTGAAGCTGGCAATCAACGCCACGGTCAGGCCCAGCAGCGAGGTCCACATCGACACGCGCTGGTCGAACAGCACTACCGAAGTGAACACACCGAGGCGTTTGATCCCCAGGCCCAGGGCACGGGAGTTCTGCCGCAGGTTGTTGCCGTACCAGCGGAACATCAGTTTGCGGCTGGCCTTGATGAAGCTCTTTTCCGGCGGGTGTTCAACAGTGTTGATCGCGGCGTCCGGCACGTAGAACGTGTCGTAGCCCAGGCGCATCAGGCTGAACCAGCTCGACTTGTCATCGCCGGTAAGGAACTTGAAGCGACCCAGGCGCCAGTGTTGCAGCGAGTCGCTTTCCACATCGGCGATGAAGTCCGGGTTGGTGACCACGGTGGCGCGGAACACCGACATGCGGCCGGTCATGGTCAGCACGCGCTTGGACAAGGCCATCGAGCACATGTTGATGTGGCGCTGGGCAAAACGCAGCTTGTGCCATTCGCTCATGATGTAGCCGCCGCGCACTTCACAGAACTCGTTGGTGGTCAGGCCACCGACGTTGCCGAACATCTGGAACCACGGCACGGTCTTGAGTACCACGCCTTCGGCCAGCACGGTGTCGCCATCGATCACTGCGACCACGGCGCGATCATCCGGCAGGTGTCGGGAGATGGCGCGGAAGCCGTAGGCCAGGCCATCGCGCTTGCCGGTACCGGGAATGCGCACGAAGTCGAGTTTCACCCGGGCCGGAGGGTTCATCCGGTTCCACAGGCTCTTCACCAACAGTTCGTCGGACATCTCCACGATGGAGCAGACCACGGTGGTCGGCAGGCCGCAGTCGATGGCTTCGCGGATCACCGAGCTGTAGACCTGCGCGGTGGTCAGGGCGTCGATGCGGAAACTGGTGACCATCAGGAACACGTGGGACGGGTCAGCCGCTTTGCCCAGCTTGCGCACTTTGCGCCGCAGGTACGGGTAGACGATGTACAGAAAAATCATGCCGCGCACAAAGTGAGTGGCACCCATCGAATAGCGCCAGATACCCACGGCGCCAATCAGGAAAATGAAGTCCTTCGACTCGGAGTCGAACGTGGACACGGGCAACGCCATGGCGAGGCCCATCAGTAAACTCAGGTAGAACAGCCAACCGGCGGCCTGGAGTAGGCCGTGCTTTAGCCTGTGCATAATCTGCATCCGTCTCGATCTCGGGCGAGCCTTTGGGGTGGCCCGATGGGGTTTTGGCAGGCGTAGAAAGCAGCCCGTAGGAGCTGCCGCAGGCTGCGATCCAGGGACCTTTGGCGCCCGTGAAGGCGCCAAAGGATCGCAGGCTTCGCCAGCTCCTACGGAACCGTGGTTACCAGCAAATGCCTTCAGTACGGGCAGTTGTGCTGGTGGCCTTGGACATGAAGCCCACCAGGTCGATCACCTGCTTGCCGTGTGGAACTTCCTGCACCAGGGCGCGGAATTTCTCGTCACGGTTACCGAGGATGATCACGTCGGAGTTGTTGATCACCGCGTCGAAATCGGAGTTCAGCAAGGACGAGACGTGAGGGATCTTCGACTCGATGTAGTCCTTGTTGGCACCGTGAACGCGGGCGTACTCGACGTTGCTGTCGTAGATGCTCAGGTCGTAACCCTTGCCGATCAGCATTTCCGCCAGGTCGACCAGCGGGCTTTCGCGCAGATCGTCGGTGCCGGCCTTGAAGCTCAGGCCCAGCAGGGCGACTTTGCGTTTGTCGTGGCTGGAGACGATGTCGAATGCGTTCTGCACCTGGGATTCGTTGCTGCGCATCAGCGAGTTGAGCAACGGGGCTTCCACGTCCAGGGAACCGGCGCGGTAGGTCAGGGCACGCACGTCTTTTGGCAGGCACGAGCCGCCGAAGGCGAAGCCTGGGCGCATGTAGTACTGGGACAGGTTAAGGGTCTTGTCCTGGCAGACCACGTCCATCACTTCGCGACCGTCGACGCCGACCGCCTTGGCGATGTTGCCGATTTCGTTGGCGAAGGTGACCTTGGTAGCGTGCCACACGTTGCAGGTGTACTTGATCATCTCGGCGACCGCGATGTCCTTGCGGATGATCGGTGCGTCGAGCTCTTCGTACAGCGATTGCAGAACGTCGCCGGACGCCTTGTCGAACTCGCCGATGACGGTCATTGGCGGTTGATCGTAGTCGGCGATGGCGGTGCTCTCGCGCAGGAACTCTGGGTTCACGGCCACGCCGAAATCAACGCCGGCCTTTTTGCCGGAGCAGTCTTCGAGAATCGGGATGACCACGTTGGCCACGGTGCCCGGCAACACGGTGCTGCGTACGACGATGGTGTGGCGGGTGGTCTTGTCACGCAGGACAAAACCGATTTCGCGGCACACTGCCTCGATGTAGTTCAGCTCCAGGTCGCCGTTCTTCTTGCTCGGCGTGCCCACGCAGATCATCGACAGGTCGGTGTCGCGAATCGCCTCGGCGAAGTTGGTGGTGCCACGCAGACGACCTGTCTGGATGCCTTGGGCCAGAAGTTCGCCCAGGCCCGGTTCAACGATCGGCGATTTGCCGGCATTGATCATATCGATCTTGTCTTTGGCCACATCGACGCCAACGACGTCATGGCCCCGTGCAGACAGGCAACCGGCACATACTGCGCCGACGTAACCCAAACCAAAAATGCTGATGCGCATCGCAATTACCTCTCTGTTATCAAGCCTGTATACATCAAGCCATTAGATGGCCGGAGTTAATGGTGTTCAGCGTGTTTTAGTGCACTCGCAAGTGTGCCTTACAGGCACAACGATGCCCTGTGCTGGCATATAAGTTACGAGTGTCTAAATAAATGCACTCAAAGTGTGCGCAACTAGGCCTTGTTGTTATGATTTGCCCTGTTATGCAGCCGACCCTCCTGTCAGAAGGATTCGGGTGCAACGGCCTTGCACGCTCGATGTCAGGCTGAAAGCCCGTGGATCAAGCGGTTTGGTGCTCGGGTGAGCACGTTTATAGGGGCGCTGTCGTGGCCTTGTAGGGGATAGTCATACCGCGTTATCTCCTGTCCGATTGCTGTTGTCCAAATCAGTGATTAGTCAGCGCAAGTTTGTATTACAACTTCGCTACAAGAATCGCTTATCTGCGTAAGTTATCTCGTACACGCTCGGAGAGAATCGTTACGGGTGGTATGAGCGGCGCGTTTGGACATAGTTCCAGTCCGCTCATCGCGAAACCTGAAATTTTTTGAAATATTGAGAAAGATGGCACTGCTCTCAAATTGATAGCACTTGCCGTTTCGCCCTTTATATATAGGCGGCTCATCGGATGGGATATTTTTTTGCCACTACTGTTAAAAAAAGTCAGTGCCACTACGCAAAAAAATGATTGAAGTCGAGTGAAACTAAAGTTAGAAAACCGGTCGGTATTTTTCTGGCGCCATAAAAATGGCGAAAAGGCGGGGAAGGCTGAAGTGAGTCAAGGGTCGGCGCAGGAAGGTTTGTGGAGGTCGTGCGCCGACCGGATGCATCACTCTGGTGCGTGATCGCGCAGAAACACCAGATTGTCCGGCTTGGACTGTTCGGCGCTGTAGCGATAGCCCTGAACGTCGAACTGCTTGAGGGTGGCAGGGTCGTTGATGCGTTCTTCGATGACGAAGCGGCTCATCAAGCCGCGGGCCTTTTTCGCGTAGAAACTGATGATCTTGTACTGGCCGTTCTTCAGGTCCTTGAATTCGGTATTGATGATGCGCGCGTTCAAGGCATTGCGTTTGACCGCCGAGAAGTACTCGTTGGACGCCAGGTTGAGCAGCACGTCATCGCCCTGGTCGACCAGGGCTTCGTTCAGCCATTCGCTGATGCGCGTGCCCCAGAAGGCATACAGGTCCTTGCCCCGGGCGTTGGCCAGCCTGGTGCCCATTTCCAGGCGATAGGGTTGCATCAGGTCCAGCGGACGCAGCAGGCCATAGAGGCCCGAGAGCATGCGCAGGTGTTTTTGGGCGAAATCGAAATCGGCTTCGTTGAGGGATTGCGCATTCATGCCGGTGTACACATCGCCCTTGAAGGCCAGCAGCGCCTGCTTGGCGTTTTCCGGGGTGAACGCGGGCGTCCAGCTGCCGAAACGCGCGGCGTTGAGCCCGCCGATCTTGTCGGAGACGTGCATCAACTCGCTGATTTGCGCGGGCGTCAACTCGCGCAATTGCAGGATCAACTCCTGGGAGTGGTCGAGGTACTGCGGCTGGGTGAAGCGCTGGGTCGCCGGCGGTGTTTCATAGTCGAGGGTCTTGGCGGGTGAAATCACCATCAGCATGAAGTCGTCTCCTTTAATCGTGGCGGCGATTCTAGGGGGTTGTCCTCGTTGACTCCAGCTATCGCGTCCATAGGTGATGGCCGGTGGCTGTGCACAAAGCCCTGTGGGAGCGAGCTTGCTCGCGATAGCGGTCTGACATTCGGAAAAGATGTTCGCTGATGCACCGTCATCGCGAGCAAGCTCGCTCCCACAGGAGATTGGGGTTGCTGCGGGAATGAGGGCCGCGATCAGCTATAGTGCCGCGCGGGTTTTGTTATGGAGACATCCCATTGCGTATCGCTTTTCTCATCTCGATCTGGTTACTGAGCTTCGGCGCTATCGCGACACCGGGCGAGGTGGCGACGCTTGATCGCAGCACCTGGCCGGAAAAACTCGGCAACCCGACGCTGTTCGACGTGGCGTCCAGGGCCGAGATCCTCATGTTTTCCAGTGTCCTGTTGGCCAGCGAGGCGCTGGATGAGCCCGCCCTGGCCCAGCGCCTGGGCCTGCGCACGATCAATCTGGAGTCGGTCAACCGGGTTCGCCAGCGCATGTGGCAACGGCTGCTGACCAACTACAACTTCGCCCAACAGAGCTGCGACCAGGATGCCTCCTTCTGTTTTCTGGTCGAAGACATGCCCACTTTGCGTGAGCAGGCCGCCAAGTTCCAGGTCGGCGCAGACAGCTACTACATCAAATGGGCCGAGCCGAGCCGTGTGTTCCACACCCAGTACCTGGACGAGCAGTTGCGCAAGGCCGCCTTGTTCCCGCAAACCAGCAGCGAAGTCGATCATTTTGGCGACTATGAGCGCAGTGGCGACGGGATGCATGACCGGCTGTTTCTGCTGACCTTCGACAGCGCCGCCAACGCTGCGCCGGATAACACCGCCTGGGTCACCGAGTACCTGCGCAAGTCGAACCTGAGCGGGACGTTCTTCGTTCTTGGCAAGGACATCCAGGCGCGCTTGGCCGAGCATTCGGTGAGTAGCCTGCAAGCGACCTACTCGAGTCAGTGCATCGGCGTACAAGGCTGGGAGTTCCGTTCCCACAGCCACTGGCAGGACTGGCAGGACTCGGTGCGCCGCAGCGCCGAACTGGTCAAGAGCAAGCTGCCGGAGAACTACGTGCCCCTGTTCCGTCCGCCCGATGGCCAGCGCCGCTCCGATGCCGAAGGTTTCTTCAAGGCTCAGGGGTTGCAGGTAGCGTTGTGGGACATCGATGCCCAGGACGGTGCAGGCAAACTCAAGGGCAACCCGAGTGCGCAACGGGTGCTGACCCTGATGCTGCTGTGGCGGCACGGGGTGATCAATTTCAATGTGAAACAGGATGCAGTGAAAACGGCGTTGCCGTGGCTGGTCACGCAAACGGCGCCTGTCGGGATCGGCTGGGAGGATTGCCAGGATGCGTTTCGCTGAAAATGACAAAACCCCGTAAACATTGGGTTTTTGGCAATTCTGGAAGGGGATTCGTTGCAGGTGGACTTCCGACTTTAAACGGGTGATGGCAGTCCGCCAAGTGCTATTGGTCAATCTGCAAAATAAACTTCAAAAAAGCGTCAAAGTACTTTTTTCTGTCACACGTTTTGGAGTATTACGAAGACAGACCGCCGAAACCTGCAACACAGGTGGCGTCTTCCAAGACCCCGCATGTATGCAGAACACTTGAGTCCCCGCAGGTGTATTCGGCAGTCACTTCGAGGCGCAGCACCGTCAAGGTATTGCGTCGAATGGCTCCCACAAAGGTGACCGAGTATGGATGATCACGGACGTAGCTCTTCTTCCAACCAGCCAATCCTTTATGTACTCGATACCAACGTATTGATTCACGATCCAAACGCGCTGCTTAACTTCGAAGAACACCACGTCGCGATCCCGATGACCGTGCTTGAAGAGCTCGACAAGCTCAAGAGCGGGCATCACAGCGTAGCCGCCGAATGCCGCCAGGCCATCCGCCTGATCGACAAGACTCTGGGCGATGCCTCACCCGAGGATGTCGAGCAGGGTGTGCCGATCCAGCGTGGCAAAAGCGGACCCAAGGGTTTGCTGTCAATTCTGATGAGCAAGCATGCCGAGCCGAACCTGATTCTGCCCGAGCACCTGAATGACAACAAAATCATCAACCAACTGATCGACCTGCACGCGCGCGACCCGAAGAAGCCCGTGGTGCTGGTCACCAAAGACATCAACATGCGCCTCAAAGCGCGGGCCTGCGGGATCGCGGCCGAGGACTACAGCACCGACCAACTGGTCGATGACGTGTCCTTGCTGCCCAACGGCTACCACAACATGACCGGCTCTTTCTGGGACCGCGTGAGCAAGGTCGAAACCCGTCAGGACCACGGCCGCACCTGGCATCAGGTGCAATTGATCGACAACCTGCCGGCGGTGCACATCAACGAGTTCATCATTGATGAACAGGGCTTTGTCGGCTGGATCAAGGAGATTGAAGAAGACCGCTTGCTGATTCTCGACCTGCACCAGGAACCGCTGCTGCACCAGGAAGCCTGGGGCCTCAAGCCGCGTGATATCTATCAGAGCCTGGCGCTGTACGCCTTGCTCGATCCGGACATCCACCTGGTCAACCTGTCGGGTGCCGCGGGCTCGGGTAAAACCATCCTGGCGCTGGCCGCTGCGATCGAGCAGACCATGGTCAGCAAACGTTATCGCCGCATCATCGCCACCCGCAGCGTGCAGGGCCTGGACCAGGAAATCGGCTTTCTGCCCGGCACCGAAGCGGAAAAAATGGAGCCGTGGCTGGGCGCCATCACCGACAACCTCGAAGCCTTGCACATGGATGACGAAAGCACCCATGGCAGCGTCGACTACATCCTCAGCAAAGTGCCGTTGCAGTTCAAATCCCTCAACTACATCCGGGGCCGCAGCTTCCAGCAGAGCCTGATTTTGATCGACGAATGCCAGAACCTCACGCCGCACCAGATGAAAACCATCATCACCCGTGCCGGCGCCGGTTCCAAAGTGGTGTGCCTGGGCAACCTGGCACAGATCGACACCCCTTACCTGTCCGCGACCAGCTCCGGGCTGACCTACCTCACTGAACGCTTCAAGGACTTCCCGAACGGGGTGCACATCACCTTGCAAGGGGTACCACGTTCGATCCTGGCCGAATACGCCGAATCGCATTTGTAACTGTCCACCGAAACCGGGCGGCCCAACAGCCGCCCGGTTTTTCTGCCCGACACAAAATCCCCTGTGGGAGCGGGCTTGCTCGCGAAAGCGGTGGATCAGTCACCCATGCATCGACTGACCCACCGCTTTCGCGAGCAAGCCCGCTCCCACATCGGTTTGTGGTGGGCCGACAATCGTGCGTGCGAAAAATTGACCCGCAGGTTTACAATCGATGCTCCTGATCAGGAGTAATCCCGTGCTGACTCATCTCGATTCCCAAGGCCGCGCCAACATGGTCGACGTCACTGAAAAAGCCGTGACGTTCCGTGAGGCGACGGCCCAAGCGCTGGTGCGCATGCTGCCCGAAACCCTGCGGATGATCGTCAGCGGCGGTCACCCCAAGGGTGATGTGTTTGCCGTGGCGCGCATTGCCGGCATTCAGGCGGCGAAAAAAACCAGCGATCTGATTCCCCTGTGCCATCCGCTGATGCTGACCGGAGTCAAGGTCGAACTGAGTGCCGAAGGCGACGATTCGGTGCGCATCGTGGCGCGCTGCAAGCTGTCCGGGCAGACCGGCGTCGAGATGGAGGCCCTGACCGCCGCCAGCGTCGCCGCGCTGACGATCTACGACATGTGCAAGGCCGTGGACCGTGGCATGACCATCGAAAGCGTGCGTCTGCTGGAGAAGGTCGGCGGCAAGAGCGGACATTTCCAGGCGGAGCAGCCATGAACGTGACCGTGAAGTTTTTTGCCCGTTATCGTGAAGCGTTGGGTCTGGACTCGGTGAAAGTGGAGGGCAACTTCGCCACCGTCGACGACGTCCGCGCACTGTTGGCCCAACGTGACGGTGCCGAGGTGCTGACCGAGCAAAACCTGATGTGCGCCCGCAACGAAGACCTGTGCCAGCTCGACGAGCCGGTCAGCGAGGGCGATGAAGTGGCGTTCTTTCCGACTGTGACCGGAGGCTGAGCCATGGCCATTCGCGTGCAGTCCACAGCGTTCGATCCGGGTGCTGAAGTCAACGCCATGCACGACGCCAATGTCGGCGTGGGTGCAGTGGTGAGTTTTGTCGGTTACGTGCGCGACTTCAATGACGGCCTGGACGTCGCCGGGATGTTCCTCGAACATTATCCGGGCATGACCGAAAAGGCCCTCGGCAAGATCGCCATCGAGGCTGAACAGCGCTGGCCCTTGCTCAAGCTGGAAGTGTTGCACCGTATTGGCGCCCTGGAACCGGGCGAGCCGATTGTCTTCGTTGGCGCGGCCAGTGCCCATCGTCAGGCGGCATTCGACGCCTGCGCCTTTGTCATGGATTACCTGAAAACCCGTGCGCCGTTCTGGAAGAAAGAAAACACCAGTGACGGGCCGCGTTGGGTTGAGGGGCGTGACAGTGATCATGCGGCGGCGGATCGCTGGAAGCAGTAACTCCTGCGGCGTTCTCAAGTCAGCCTTCGCGAGCAAGCCCGCTCCCACAGGGTTCTGTGTCGTACACAAAATCTGTGTTCAACCAGATCCACTGTGGGAGCGGCGGTGCGGCGATCCGACTTGCTCGCGAATGGGCCATCTGACTCACCCAATACCTTGCAGAACCACCACCCGACCATCGGCCGGCACGGTCTGCATTTGCCCGATTGACGACCAATACATAAAAGTCCAAGATGGAATTATAAGTACAAAAAAGGTTTCCACCCGTTTCAGCTTTTTCTTCCGTCTTGCCAAACCAACAACAACCGCGAGAAAACGAACATGAAGAAGTTCCCCCTCATCACCGGTCTGGCCCTGAGCCTGTTGGCGTGCAGCTCAGTGTTCGCCGCCGAGAAAACCCTGCGCATCGGTATCGAAGCGGCGTATCCACCGTTCGCCTCGAAAACCGACAAAGGCGAAATCGTCGGTTTCGACTATGACATCGGCAACGCCCTGTGCGCGCAGATGAAGGCCAAGTGTGTGTGGGTCGAAGGCGAGTTCGACGGTCTGATTCCTTCCCTGAAGGTGAAGAAAATCGACATGGCGCTGTCGTCCATGACCATCAATGAAGACCGCAAGAAGTCGGTGGACTTTACTCACAAGTACTATTTCACTTCGTCGCGTCTGGTGATGAAGGATGGCGCGGTGGTGGATGACCAGTACGCCAGCCTCAAGGGCAAGACTGTCGGTGTGCAGCGCGCCACCACCACCGACCGTTACGCCACCGAGGTGTTCGAACCCAAGGGCATCAACGTCAAGCGCTACAGCAACAACGAAGAAATCTACATGGACCTGGCAGCCGGCCGCCTTGACGCGATTTTTGCCGACACCATTCCACTCAATGACTTCCTGTCGATGCCCCGTGGCAAGGGCTACGCCTTTGTCGGGCCGGAGCTGAAAGACTCGAAGTATGTGGGCGAGGGTGCCGGGATCGCAGTGCGCAAGGGCAATACCGAGTTGGTCAGCGAGCTGAACACGGCCATTGATGGCATTCGTGCCAGTGGTGAGTACCAGAAGATTTCGGACAAGTACTTCAAGTCGGATATCTACGGCGACTGATCTATAGCTTTCGCGAGCAAGCCCGCTCCCACATTTGATCTCCATAAGACGAAGATCCAGTGTGGGAGCGGGCTTGCTCGCGAAGAGGCCAGATCAGACAGCACAAGCTTCAGGGCCTAGCCCTTCAATTCCTTCAAATGCTTGTACACCGTCGCCCGGCCCATGTTCAGCACATTGGCCACATAGTTCGACGCGCTTTTGCCTTTGAACGCGCCTTCGGCGTGCAACGCCAGCACCAGTTCCCGCTTGTGGTCGCGAGTCAGCAGATTCAGGCTCAACTGACGTTCGCGCAGCCAGGCGTGGAGGAAGGTGTTGATCCGCTCCTGCCAGTCATCGCGGAACAGTGCATCCGGTTGCGGGATCAGCTTGGTCGGCGACAGGAACAGGTCCAGGGCGGCCTTGGCATTCTCGAACAGCGAAATATTCAGGTTGATGCACAGCACCGCCAGCGGACGACCTTCGCTGTCCCGTAGCACGGTGCTGAGGCTGCGAATCTTCTGACCATCCCAATTGAGCTTTTCGTACGGCCCGATGTTTCGTTCGCTGACATCGTCACTGAGCATGTCTTCCAGCGCCGAGTCGTCGCCGATTTCCCGCTTGGACAGGTTGTTGGCGATGTAGTCGACCTTTTGCGTGCGCAGGTCGTGCAGCACCACTTCGGCGTGGGGAAAGAACAGCGTGGCGATGGCATCGGCGATCGCCCGGTAGTTATCCAGCGACGCAGTGTTCGGGGCCGAGTCTTTTTCGGGGGCGTTCATACAGTGGAACTCCAGGCAGCGTCAGCGCCCCGTCAAAGGGGCGCTGAAAGTGTGCCGTAATCGTGTGGACACGTCACCTGAGGATCAGGATCAGCCGAGGCGGGCGGGGGAGAGCATTTCGGCACTCAGGCCGAAGCGGCCAAGCGACTCGGGCAATGCTGCGCCGCGCACCAGTGCCGCGCTGGCCTGGCCCATGGCAGGTGAAGTCTGGATGCCATAACCGCCTTGTGCCGCGACCCAGAACAGCCCCGGCACCTGTGGATCGAAGCCGGACAGCAAGTCGCCGTCGCTGACGAAGCTGCGCAGGCCGGCCCAGGTCCGGGTTGGGCGGCGAATGGTCAGGGTGGTGGCTTCTTCGATCTGGTAGATGCCCATGGCAATGTCCAGTTCTTCAGGCTGCACGTCGTGGGGGGCCACCGGGTCGGCGTTGGCCGGTGAGCCGAGGAACATCCCGGCGTCGGGTTTCATGTAGAAGGATTCGTCGAGGCTGACCAGCATCGGCCAATGGTGGATGTCCACGCCTTCGGGGCCGGCGAAGATGAACGCGGCACGGCGTTTTGGTTGCAGCCCAAGTGGCTTCGCGCCGGCCAGTTCGCCGATCTTGTCGGCCCAGGCGCCGGCGGCGTTGATGATGATCGGCGCGCTGAAGGTCTGGCTGCCGGTCTGGACGTGCCATGTACCTTGGTCGTCGCGGTTCAGGCTGACGACTTCGCTGTCGGTATGCACCTCGCCCTGATTGCGGCGGATGCCGCGCAAGTAGCCCTGGTGCAGGGCGTCGGTGTCGATGTCGCTGGCGGTCGGGTCGTAGATGGCGCCGTGGACTTTTTCCCGGCGCAGGATCGGCACCAGCGCGCAGGCCTCGTCGACGCCGAGCAATTGCATCTGCGGCACCGTGGTTTTTGCGCTCTGGTATTGCCTGTTCAGTTCTTCCGGGTCACCGGTCAAGTCCACAGTCATTTCGCCCCGCGGGGTCAGCAGCGGGTGTTCGCAGAAACCGCTGGGCGGGTTGTCGAAAAAGTCCCGGCTGGCCAGGGTCAACGCCCGCACTTGCGGGGTGCCGTAGGCTGCGGTGTACAGCGCAGCCGAACGGCCGGTGGAGTGATAGGCCGGATGGGATTCGCGTTCGAGCACAATAACGCGGCCGTGCTGCGACAGCCAGAAACCCGTGGAAGCGCCGGCAATCCCGCCGCCGATGATGATGAAATCTGCCTGGCTCATGAACGTCTCCTTTAGAGCGCAAATGCCAATGAAGTCGGTGCCTTTGTGGGAGCGAACTTGCTCGCGATGGCGGTGTATCAGTCAACATCATTTCTGAATGACAGATAGCTATCGCGAGCAAGCTCGCTCCCACAGGTGACTGTTGGTGTTAGTGCGTGAGGCGATAGATCGCATTGGCCAGCGCAATGTCTTCCAGGCCCAGGCCGATGGAGCGGAAAAACACATGGCGATCGTAATCGGGGCGCAGGACTTTTTCGCTGAGAAGGTCGGGCAGGTCGCCGACAATCGCGCCCTTGTCCCAGCCGTGCCGTTCGGCGGCAATCAGCATTTCACCGGCCGAGCCCGGGGTGGTCAGGCGATAGTCGCAGAACACCTGCATGTTGTTGAGGCTTTGCGGCGGCACTTCGTGGGCACGCGGCGCGTTGGTGCTGATGGAGGTGATCAGCGCCGGTTTGCGCAAGCTCGATGGATCGATCACCGGACCGGCGGACGAGGTGCAGAGCATGATCACGTCGGCGTCCTGAACGGCAGCTTCGCGGCTGTCGACGATGTTCAGGCGTGGCTCGATGTTTTTCAGCAGGCTCACGGTTTCAGCGTCTTCGCTCAAGCTCGGCGAGTACAGGCTGATGCTCTGCCAGTCGCGCAGGCCTTTCACGTAGTGCAGGTGCGCCTGAGCCACTTTGCCGCTGCCGATGATGGCCAGGCGATTGGTTGTGAGCGGCGCGAGGGCATCGACCGCTACGGCGGTGGTCGCAGCGGTGCGTGCCGTGGTCAGTTCGCCGGCATCGCACAGCAGCAGCGGTTGGCCGGTTTGCATCGACATCAACAGCGTCCACGCCGTCACCAATGGCCCCTGTTCGCGGACGATGTAGGGCGAAGTCTTGATCCCGTACACACCGTCTTCGGCCAACACGCCCAGGTAGTTGATGAAATCGCCGGCGCCCTGTGGAAACTCCACCAATTGCTGTGCCGGTTGTACGGCCTGCCCGGCGGCCAGGTCGCGGAACAGTTTGCGCAGGATCTGCGGCACATCGACCTGCGTCAGTAGCTCGCGAGCCTGGGCTTGGGGGATCACTTGGGGCGTGCTGGACATGGTCGGCTCCGGAGCTGGAAGTAAACTAATTTGTCCATTATGGACTTTTAGATATCTGTCGCAATATCCAGGCGAAAAAAAAGCGCAGTCCGTTTCCGGCTGCGCTTGTCTTTTCAGCGTCGTTTAATGGGGACGCTTGCGTTCAACCGCCCGCAACAGATGCGTCGGTGGCGTTTCACAGCTGATCTTGCGGCCCAGCAGTTCTTCGATGGACGGTAGCTGGTAGGAGTCGTCTTCACCGGCAAAGCTGATGGACACGCCGTCGGCACCGGCGCGCCCGGTACGCCCGATGCGGTGCACGTAGTCGTCCGGCACTTCCGGCAGGGTGAAGTTGATCACATGACTGATGCCGTCGATGTGGATGCCGCGACCGGCCACGTCGGTGGCGACCAGTACGCGGATCTTGCCTTCGCGGAAGCCTTCGAGGGTCTTGATGCGCTTGTGCTGCGGCACGTCGCCGGACAATTGCGCGGCGTTGATGCCGTCACGCACCAGGCGTTCTTCGATGCGCCGCACTTCATCCTTGCGGTTGGCGAACACGATGACCCGCTCCCAACCGTTGTCGTTGACCAGGTTGTAGAGCAGTTTGTATTTGTCGGCACCGGCCACCGCGTAGATGTGCTGCTCGACGTTTTCGCTGGCCACGTTCTGCGACTCGATCTCGACGATCGACGGGTCGGTGGTCCATTGCTTGGCCAGGTTCATCACGTCTTCGGTGAAGGTCGCGGAGAACAGCAGCGTCTGACGCTCGGACTTCGGCGGCGTCTGGCGAATGATCTGGCGCACTTGCGGGATGAAGCCCATGTCGAGCATGCGGTCGGCTTCGTCCAGCACCATTACTTCGACCATGTCCAGATGCACGTCGCCGCGCTGGTTGAAGTCCAGCAGGCGGCCCGGCGTGGCCACGAGGATGTCGCAGTGGCGGGCTTCGAGGTGCTTGAGCTGCTTGTCGAAGTCCATGCCACCGACGAACGTCATGACGTTGAGGCCGGTGTACTTGGTCAGGTCGGCGGCGTCCTTGGCGATCTGCACCACCAGTTCGCGGGTCGGCGCGATGATCAGTGCCCGTGGCTCACCCATGTAGCGCTCTTTCGGCGGCGGGGTTTGCAGCAACTGGGTGATGATCGAGATCAGGAACGCCGCGGTCTTGCCGGTACCGGTCTGGGCGCGGCCGATGGCGTCTTTGCCGGCGAGGGTGAAGCCCAGTACCTGGGCCTGGATCGGCGTGCAATACGGGAAGCCCAGGTCCTGGATGGCGTGCATCAGTTCAGGGGCCAGCTTGAAATCGTGGAAGCGGGTCTTGCCTTCCTGGGGCTCGACGACGAAGTCTTCGAGTTTCCATGGAATGACCGGTGCCTTTGGCTTGGGTTCGCGGCGTGGTCTGGCGGGTTTCGGCGTTTCGCTGAGCGGCTGCTCCTGGGCTGTTGTCGCCACAGGCAGGTCAGCCATTGCGGTCTTCGGCTCATGCTTGGGTGCCGCCGTGGCGGTGGCTCGTTCAGACTGAATACCGTCGGTGCGGTGGCCGGGAGCGTGAGACGCAGGGCTGGGAACTGGCGCGAGTTGCTCAGTCTCGCTTTTACCGAACATTTTCTTGAGTGCTTTGAGCACGGTCATCTCATCAATTGATTAAGGAATGTACGCCGGCCAGTGTAATGCAAGAATCGGGCGCGGCGTAGTGGGATGGATCAAAGGGCGCTTTTAAACAGAATGCTTAACGCAGGCGCTCGGCGAGCCAGACGCCGATGTCGCGAATTTCTTCGGGTAACACTTCGTGACCCATTGGGTATTCCTGCCATGTCACGGTGACACCACGCAGTTTCAAATGCTCGTAGGCGCTGCGCCCCATCGAGTTTTGCACCACATCGTCATACTGGCCGTGCATCGACAGCACCGGGATCCGCTGCTGGCTGGCGGACAGTTGCAGTTCGTCGCTGAAGGTCGGTGCATAAGTAGAAAGGGCAACTACACCACCCAGTGGTCCCTGCCATTTCAGAAACGCGGTGTGGAAAACCACGGCGCCGCCCTGGGAAAAACCTGCCAGGAAAATCCGCGAGGCGTCTATTCCGCTGGCTCGCTGCACTTCGATCAGTTCAATGACGCGGTTCGCCGACTCTTCCAGTTGCTCGCGGTTGATCGCGCGCGCCGGGCTCATGGCCAGGATGTCGTACCAGCTCGGCATCTCGTAGCCGCCGTTGATAGTGACAGGGCGATGCGGTGCCTGCGGGAGAACGAAGCGGGTACTCAGCAAGGTTTCCTGCAGCGCTTCGGCCACCGGAAGGAAGTCGTAGCGATCGGCGCCCAGGCCGTGCAGCCATATAACGCAGGCGTCTGCGGTCTTTACGGGCTGAAGAATCAAGGGCTCGGTCATGTCTGCTCCAATGTTGTGCGTGCGCGCACATTTAAGTGCGTGATCAAAGTGCGCGTCAGGTTGATCCGTTAAGAAAGTGTCGCAAGCGTACAAGTTTTGCTATTGACCTGCAGTTGAACCGCTTCGGCGAGCGGTGTGGTACGGGCTTTGCTATGGGGAAACGGTGCAACCCATCTCGCGCCCGGCGGTAACACTATCAGTGTACTGCCGACTGTGGGATAGCAATGAATCCGGTGATGGATGTTCGCCAATGGCCGCTACGGGGCTTCGCGAACGTGAAAGGGCTACAGCCCGTTCGGCCGACTGGTGAGAGCGAGTTTTCCATGACGTGGATTTTCTCCTACTAGACTCATAGCTAACGTCTTACGTCGGTTGACCCCAAAACAAGCCAACACGGGTCGACTACGCCTCAAAAGGGTGCGACAGGACTCACGCTCCGACACAACAAGAGCAAAACTGGAGGTTTGAATGAAGATGTTGAAATCCACCCTGGCTATCGTGACTGCA
The DNA here is from genome assembly GCF_059422045.1 of Pseudomonas sp. GW821-FHT02A08. Lineage (NCBI taxonomy): Bacteria > Pseudomonadati > Pseudomonadota > Gammaproteobacteria > Pseudomonadales > Pseudomonadaceae > Pseudomonas > Pseudomonas sp. GW821-FHT02A08. Next base: position 11,866 of record NZ_JBWKWD010000008.1, on the reverse strand, counting down.
GCCGCAGCACTCGGTGTCAGCGGGTTTGCCCAGGCGGGCGCAACCCTGGATGCAGTGATGAAGAAAGGTTTCGTGCAGTGTGGCGTCAGCGATGGCTTGCCAGGCTTCTCGGTTCCGGATTCCACCGGCAAGATCGTGGGTATCGATGCTGACTACTGCCGTGCAGTAGCAGCGGCTGTCTTCGGCGACGCGACCAAGGTCAAGTTCAGCCAGTTGAACGCCAAGGAGCGCTTCACCGCGCTGCAGTCCGGCGAAATCGACATTCTGTCGCGCAACACCACCATGACCAGCTCCCGTGACGCGGGCATGGGCCTGAAATTCCCGGGCTTCATTACCTACTACGACGGCATCGGCTTCCTGGTAAACAACAAGCTGGGCGTGAAAAGCGCTAAAGAGCTGGACGGCGCGACCATCTGCATCCAGGCCGGTACCACCACCGAACTGAACGTTTCCGACTACTTCCGCGGCAACGGCCTGAAATACACCCCGATCACGTTCGACACCTCCGACGAGAGCGCCAAGTCGCTGGAATCCGGTCGTTGCGACGTACTGACCTCCGACAAGTCCCAGCTGTTCGCCCAGCGCAGCAAGCTGGCTTCACCGAAGGACTACGTGGTTCTGCCGGAAACCATTTCCAAGGAACCCCTGGGCCCGGTCGTGCGTAATGGCGACGACGAGTGGCTGGCCATCGTGCGCTGGACTGGCTACGCCATGCTCAACGCTGAAGAAGCCGGCATCACTTCGAAGAACGTGGAAGCCGAAGCCAAGGGCACCAAGAACCCTGACGTTGCCCGTCTGCTCGGTACCGACGGTGAATACGGCAAAGACCTGAAAGTGAAGAAAGACTGGGTCGTGCAGATCGTCAAGCAAGTCGGCAACTACGGCGAAGTGTTCGAGAAAAACCTCGGCAAGAGCACTCCGCTGGAAATCGACCGCGGGCTGAACGCTCTGTGGAACGCTGGCGGCATTCAATACGCACCACCAGTGCGCTGATGGTTCTATCACCCGGTGGGCCAACCACCGGGTGATGTTCTGTTCCATTATTTCCGGGGCACTTCATGCAAAATTCAATCGGCGCACCAAAGCAGAGGCTCAGCCTCAGCGATCCACGCGTGCGTGCTTGGGTATTCCAGATCATCACGATTATCGCGGTGGTCTCGCTGGGCTGGTATCTGTTCGATAACACCCAGACCAACCTGCAACACCGGGGTATTACCTCCGGTTTCGACTTTCTGGAGCGCAGTGCCGGTTTCGGCATCGCTCAACACCTGATCGACTACACCGAAGCGGACACATACGCCCGGGTGTTTGTCATCGGCCTGCTCAACACCCTGTTGGTGACCTTCATCGGCGTGATTCTGGCGACGATCCTGGGTTTCATCGTCGGTGTGGCGCGACTGTCGAAGAACTGGATCATCGCCAAGCTGGCGACGGTGTATGTGGAAGTCTTCCGCAACATTCCGCCGCTGCTGCAGATCCTGTTCTGGTACTTCGCGGTGTTCCTGACCATGCCGGGGCCGCGCAACAGTCATAACTTCGGCGACACCTTCTATGTCAGCAGCCGTGGCCTGAACATGCCGGCGGCGTTGATGGCGGATGGTTTCTGGCCGTTTGTGACCAGCATTGTAGTCGCCATCGTCGCCATCGTGCTGATGAGCCGCTGGGCGACCAAACGCTTCGAAGCCACCGGTGTGCCGTTCCACAAGTTCTGGGTCGGCCTGGCGATGTTCCTGGCCATCCCTGCGCTGTGCGCGCTGGTTTTCGGTGCACCGGTGCACTGGGAAATGCCGAAGCTGCAAGGCTTCAACTTCGTCGGCGGCTGGGTGTTGATCCCGGAACTGCTGGCGCTGACCCTGGCCCTCACCGTATACACCGCGGCGTTCATCGCCGAGATCGTGCGTTCGGGCATCAAGTCGGTCAGCCATGGCCAGACCGAAGCGGCGCATTCCCTCGGCCTGCGCAACGGTCCGACCCTGCGCAAGGTGATCATCCCGCAAGCCCTGCGCGTGATCATTCCGCCGCTGACCAGCCAATACCTGAACCTGGCGAAGAACTCCTCGCTGGCGGCCGGTATCGGTTATCCGGAGATGGTCTCGCTGTTTGCCGGGACCGTGCTCAACCAGACCGGCCAGGCAATCGAGGTGATTGCGATCACCATGAGCGTGTACCTGGCGATCAGTATCAGCATTTCCCTGCTGATGAACTGGTACAACAAGCGCATTGCGCTGATCGAGCGGTAAGGAAAAGCGCATGAGTACTCATACTTTCAAACCTGACATGCCGCCACCGAACCGCAGCATCGGTGCGGTGGCGTGGATGCGCGCGAACATGTTCTCCAGCTGGCTCAACACCCTGCTGACCCTGTTCGCGTTCTACCTCATCTACCTGGTGGTACCGCCGATCCTGCAGTGGGCGATCCTTGATGCCAACTGGGTCGGCACCAGTCAGGCCGACTGCACGAAGGAGGGCGCCTGCTGGGTGTTCATCCAGCAGCGTTTCGGCCAGTTCATGTATGGCTACTACCCGCCGGTACTGCGTTGGCGCGTGGACCTGACGGTGTGGCTGGCGATTGTCGGCGTGGCGCCGTTGTTTATCTCGCGCTTTCACCATAAGGCGGTGTACGGGCTGAGCTTCCTGGTGCTGTACCCGATCATTGCCTGGTGCCTGCTGCATGGCGGCGTATTGGGTCTGGACGCGGTGGCGACCAGCCAGTGGGGCGGCCTGATGCTGACCCTGGTGATCGCTACCGTCGGCATCGCCGGTGCGTTGCCGCTGGGGATTGTCCTGGCGTTGGGCCGTCGTTCGAACATGCCGGCGATTCGCGTGGTCTGCGTGACCTTCATCGAATTCTGGCGCGGCGTGCCGTTGATCACGGTGCTGTTCATGTCCTCGGTGATGCTGCCGTTGTTCCTGCCTGAAGGCATGAACTTCGACAAGCTGCTGCGGGCGCTGATCGGCGTGATCCTGTTCCAGTCGGCCTACGTGGCCGAGGTGGTGCGCGGCGGTCTGCAAGCAATTCCAAAAGGTCAGTACGAAGCGGCAGCGGCGATGGGCCTGGGTTACTGGCGCAGCATGGGCCTGGTGATTCTGCCGCAAGCCCTGAAGCTGGTGATCCCCGGCATCGTCAACACCTTCATTGCGCTGTTCAAGGACACGAGCCTGGTGATCATCATCGGCCTGTTCGACCTGCTCAACAGCGTCAAGCAAGCCGCCGCCGACCCGAAGTGGCTGGGCATGGCCACCGAAGGCTATGTGTTCGCCGCCCTGGTGTTCTGGATTTTCTGTTTTGGTATGTCGCGCTATTCCATGCATCTGGAACGCAAGCTCGACACTGGCCACAAGCGCTAAGTCGCTACCTAATTTAGGAAGTTTTGTGATGAGCGAAGCAATCAAACAGCCTGTGAGCCCTGAAGGCATTATTCAGATGCAGGGCGTGAACAAGTGGTACGGTCAGTTTCACGTACTCAAGGACATCAACCTCAACGTCAAGCAGGGCGAGCGTATCGTGCTGTGCGGCCCGTCGGGTTCCGGCAAGTCCACCACCATCCGCTGCCTCAACCGCCTGGAAGAACACCAGCAGGGCCGCATCGTGGTCGATGGCGTGGAACTGACCAACGACCTCAAGCAGATCGAAGCGATCCGTCGTGAAGTGGGCATGGTGTTCCAGCACTTCAACCTGTTCCCGCACCTGACCATCTTGCAGAACTGCACTTTGGCGCCGATGTGGGTGCGCAAGATGCCCAAGCGCAAGGCCGAGGAAATCGCCATGCACTATCTGGAGCGCGTACGCATTCCGGAGCAGGCGCACAAGTACCCGGGACAACTGTCCGGCGGCCAGCAACAGCGTGTGGCGATTGCCCGTGCGCTGTGCATGAAACCGAAGATCATGCTGTTCGACGAACCGACCTCGGCACTCGATCCGGAGATGGTGAAAGAGGTACTGGACACCATGATCGGCCTGGCCGAAGACGGCATGACCATGCTCTGCGTGACCCACGAAATGGGCTTTGCCCGCACCGTGGCCAACCGCGTGATCTTCATGGACAAGGGTGAAATCGTCGAACAGGCTGCGCCGAACGACTTCTTCGACAACCCGCAGAATGAACGGACCAAGCTGTTCCTGAGCCAGATCCTGCATTGATCGACCCCAGGCACTGAAATAAACCCGGACCGAGTTCCGGGTTTATTTTTGCCTGCGATTTGTGCCCAACCCTGTAGGAGCCTTCGGCAGCTCCTACAGGGGTTGTGTGGGCAGCTTAAGCTGACTAACATGTCAGAAAATTCATCCTATGATTGGATGAGAGGGCGAATTCCATGTCAGAAATTTCTCCATTGGTGAAACGATCCCTGGTTGACCAGGCCCTGGACCAACTGCGCCTGCGCATCAATCAGGGCGTTTGGGTAGTGGGCCAGCGTTTGCCCACCGAGCCTGAGTTGTCCGCCGAGCTGGGCATCAGCCGCAACACCGTGCGCGAAGCCATGCGGGTGTTGGCGTTTTCCGGGTTGATCGAAATCCGTCAGGGTGACGGCAGTTACCTGCGGGCTGTGGTCGATCCGCTCGATACCTTGAAGGCACTGTCCCGTTGTTCCCTTGAGCAGGCCCGGGAAACCCGGCACATCCTCGAAGTCGAGGCCATCGGCCTGGCGGCAGTGCGCCGTACCGACGAAGACCTGGTGGCATTGCGCGAGGCCCTGGGTGTCAGCGGCAGCCACTATCACGGCGATCTCGACACCTACATCGCCTGCGACCTGGTGTTTCATCGCCGTCTGGTGGACGCCGCGCACAACCCGACCCTCAGCGAGTTGTATCGCTATTTTTCCAGCATCGTCGGCGCGCAACTGCGCCAGACCCTGAGCATCGTCCCGCGCCGCCAGGAAGTGTTCGACCTGCACATCGAGTTGCTCGATGCCGTCGAGCAACGCGACCCGGAACGGGCCAAAGCCCTGTCGAGGCAGTTGATCAATGAACCTTGAAACCGAGAAGCCCATGCACCGCAGTGAGTTATCCACAACCTCAAAACGTTCGGCCGAACTGGAGGAGCTGCTGATCGATGCCGAGGTCGATGACGAACAGGTCCAGCAGGCCCACCCGGCTCTACGGCGGCCGTGGTTGTTGCTGCTGGGCCTGATTCTGGTGGCGCTGAACCTGCGCCCGGCGTTGTCGAGCATGGCGCCGATGCTCAGCGAGGTCTCGAAGTCCCTTGGCTTGTCGGCGTCCACGGCGGGGTTGCTGACCACGTTGCCGGTGCTTTGCCTGGGCCTGTTTGCGCCGTTGGCACCCGTGCTGGCACGGCGATTTGGTGCGGAACGGGTGGTGCTGGGCATTCTTCTGACCCTGGCGTGCGGGATCATCCTGCGCAGTTCGTTCGGTGAGATCGGCCTGTTTGCCGGCAGTGTGCTGGCCGGTGCCAGCATCGGCGTGATCGGCGTGTTGCTGCCGGGCATCGTCAAGCGCGATTTCCCGAAGCAGGCCGGGACCATGACCGGTGTCTACACCATGGCCCTGTGCCTGGGCGCGGCAATGGCGGCGGGTGCGACCGTGCCGTTGAGTGAACACTTTGACAAGAGCTGGGCGCTGGGCCTCGGTTTCTGGGTCATTCCGGCATTGGCGGCTGCGCTGTTCTGGTTGCCGCAAGTCGGCCAGAAACACGGCGCGCACAACGTGGCTTACCGGGTTCGGGGATTGTTACGCGATCCGCTGGCCTGGCAGGTGACCCTGTACATGGGCCTGCAATCGTCCCTGGCCTACATCGTGTTCGGCTGGTTGCCGTCGATCCTGATCGGACGTGGCCTGACCCCGACCCAGGCCGGACTGGTGCTGTCGGGTTCGGTGATCGTTCAACTGGTCAGTTCCCTCGCCGCGCCATGGCTGGCGACACGGGGCAAGGATCAGCGCCTGGCGATCGTGATCGTGATGGCGCTGACCCTCGGCGGTTTGTTCGGCTGCCTGTATGCGCCAATCGATGGCTTGTGGGGCTGGGCGATTGTGCTGGGGTTGGGGCAGGGCGCCACGTTCAGCCTGGCATTGACCCTGATCGTGCTGCGCTCGCGGGACTCCCACGTGGCGGCAAACCTGTCGAGCATGGCCCAGGGTTTCGGTTATACCTTGGCGTCCATGGGGCCGTTCGCGGTCGGCATCGTGCATGACTGGACCGGCGGCTGGACGGCCGTGGGCTGGATCTTCGGTGTCATTGGCCTCGGTGCGATCATCGCCGGCCTGGGGGCCGGACGTGCGTTGTACGTGCAGGTCGACAGCGAAAAGGTCTGATCCCCGCACACTGTCGGTATTCGTCTTGCGAATGCCGATAGTGTTCGACCCATTTGCAGACTATCGTGCAGGCAATCTTTCGATACCCATTGCACAACAGGGAGTCTGCCCATGAGTGAAGTCCACAGCGCCTTGATCACCCGCTTTTACCAGGCCTTCCAGCGCCTCGATGGCGAAGCCATGGCTGCCTGCTACACCGATGACGTGGTATTCAGTGACCCGGCGTTCGGTGAGCTGCGTGGCCGGGATGCCGGCGACATGTGGCGGATGCTCGCCACGCGTGCCAAGGATTTCTCCCTGACCTTCGATCATGTCCGTGCCGATGATCGTGCCGGTAGCGCCCATTGGGTCGCGACCTATCTGTTCAGTCAGACCGGCAATACCGTGGTCAATGACATCCAGGCACGCTTTGTCTTTCGCGATGGCAAGATCTGCGAGCATCACGACAGTTTCGACCTGTGGACATGGTCGCGTCAGGCCCTGGGTTTCAAAGGCCTGTTGCTGGGCTGGACGCCACTTGTCCGCAACGCCGTTCGCTCGCAGGCCCTGAAGGGGCTGAAGGCATTCCAGGCCAGTCGCTGATAAGATCGCGGCCTGTTTCCTTTCAAGCCCTGATCGTTACGTGACCACCCTCAGCGAAAGCCCTGTCGACGCCGACACCCCCGCGAGCAAAACCTGGTTCGTCTACCTCGTTCGCGCGGCCAACGGTTCACTCTATTGTGGGATCAGCGATGATCCCGTGCGTCGCTTCGCCAAGCATCAAAGCGGCAAGGGCGCGCGATTCTTTCTTTCCAGCCCTGCAATGGCCCTGGTCTACACCGAACGCTGTCGTGACAAAAGCGATGCGTTGCGTCAGGAGCGGCTGATCAAAAAACTCAAGAAGAGCGCCAAGGAATGCCTGGTGGCGAGCGCAACGAGCGCAGCCCCTGGCTCATCACTCTGACTGATCAGTTCCCATCAGGCGGATCTGTAGGCTGCCAGGTGATTGCGCGCTAAGCTGCTGGTTCCTGATCCTTGCGGCGGAGCCGAGCATGTCCGAGTTGATTCTGCATCATTACCCGACGTCCCCCTTTGCCGAGAAGGCCCGCCTGCTGCTGGGTTTCAAGGGGTTGTCCTGGCGTTCGGTGAAGATCTCGCCAGTGATGCCCAAACCGGATCTCACGGCGTTGACCGGTGGCTACCGCAAGACACCGGTGTTGCAGGTCGGTGCCGATATCTATTGCGACACGGCATTGATTGCCCGGCGACTGGAGCAGGAAAAAACCTTGCCGGCGTTCTTCCCGGAAGGTCAGGAAATGATCACCGCATCGTTTGCAACCTGGGCTGATTCGGTGGTGTTCCAGCATGCGGTCAGCCTGGTGTTCCAGCCGGAATCGATTGCCGTGCGCTTCGGTAATTTACCGCAGGAAGCGATCAAGGCGTTTCTGGCCGACCGTGCCGGTTTTTTCAATGGTGGTAGCGCGACAAAATTGTCTACCGAACAGGCCAGGCATCAGTGGCCAACGATCATGTCGCGTCTGGAGCAACAGTTGCAGCGCGAGGAGGGTGACTACCTGTTTGGCGAGCCGTCGATTGCCGACTTCGCCCTGGCTCATTGCCTCTGGTTCCTCAAGGCCACGCCGGTGACGGCTCCACTGGTCGAAGCTTATCCGGCAGTCAATGCATGGCATGCGCGGGTATTGGGCTTCGGTCATGGTGCCTCCAGCGAGATGAGTTCCGAGGAGGCCCTGGCAGTGGCGCGTACGTCCACGCCAGCGGCCTTGCCGGATGAGCAGTTTGTCGATCCCAATGGATTCAAGGCGGGGCAGCAGGTAGTGATCGCAGCCACGGACTACGGCGTGGATCCGGTGGCAGGGGAGTTGTTGTTTGCCGGCCGCGAGGAGCTGATTGTACGGCGAGAGGACGAGCGTGGCGGTGTGGTGCATGTGCACTTCCCGCGGTTTGGTTTCCGGATCGAAGCCATCTGACCACTGTAGGAGCGAGCTTGCTCGCGAAGAGCGTGAACGATAACGCGTAAAACCGGATGCCCAGCGGCGCCCATGGTTTTTTCGCGAGCAAGCTCGCTCCTACAGGGTTATTTCAGTGCCGCCAGAATCGCATCCGGGTCATACCCGCGAATCAGCGTCCCGTTCACATCGATGATCGGAATTCCACCACCGCCCAGTGCCTGATAGTCCCCGCGCGCGACGGCATCCTTCTCGATGTCGAACTCCTTGTACGCAATGCCTTTCTGATCGAGGAAGCGCCGGGTCAACTTGCAGTAACCACACCATTCGGTGGCGTAGAGCACGACGTTGGCCCTGGCCTGGGTCTGCGCCGGCACCACTTGCGATGGATTGAACACCCGCTCGATCTTGCCCCAGTTCTGATAGGCCACGACCACCAGCAGGATCAGCAGGAATTTCTTCAGTACGCCGCCGAGCATCAGTTGCGACGCTTGAGCTGGTCGGTGAGCGAAGTGGGCAGGCCCTTGATGATCAACGTGCCGGCTTCTTCGTCGTACTCGATCTTCGAGCCCAGCAGGTGCGCTTCGAAACTGATCGACAGGCCTTCGGCGCGGCCAGTGAATCGGCGGAACTGGTTCAGGGTGCGTTTATCGGCCGGGATTTCCGGCGACAGGCCGTAATCCTTGTTGCGGATGTGATCGTAGAAGGCCTTCGGGCGTTCTTCGTCGATCAGCCCCGACAATTCTTCCAGGCCCATCGGTTCACCGAGCTTGGCCTGGCTGCTGGCGTAATCCACCAGGGTCTTGGTCTTCTCGCGGGCGTCGTCTTCCGGCAGGTCTTCGCTTTCAACGAAATCGCTGAAGGCCTTGAGCAGGGTACGGGTTTCACCCGGACCGTCGACGCCTTCCTGGCAGCCGATGAAGTCGCGGAAATACTCCGAAACCTTTTTCCCGTTCTTGCCTTTGATGAACGAAATGTATTGCTTGGATTGTTTGTTGTTCTGCCACTCGGAAACGTTGATCCGCGCCGCCAGGTGCAACTGGCCAAGGTCCAGGTGACGGGACGGGGTCACGTCCAGTTCATCGGTCACGGCCACGCCTTCACTGTGGTGCAGCAGGGCAATGGCCAGGTAGTCGGTCATGCCTTGCTGGTAGTGTGCGAACAACACATGGCCGCCGACGGACAGATTCGACTCTTCCATCAGTTTTTGCAGGTGCTCGACCGCCACTCGGCTGAATGCAGTGAAATCCTGGCCGCCCTCGAGGTACTCCTTCAGCCAGCCGCTGAACGGGAACGCGCCGGATTCCGGATGGAAAAGGCCCCAGGCTTTACCCTGTTTGGCGTTATAGCTTTCGTTGAGGTCGGCGAGCATGTTCTCGATGGCCGCGGACTCAGCCAGTTCAGAGTCGCGGGCGTGGAGAACTGCAGGTGTGCCGTCGGGTTTTTTGTCGATCAGGTGGACGATGCAATGACGGATCGGCATGGGCTTCTCGGCTGAATGAAGAGAGGAGGGCGTGCTCCCCCGAAAAAACGCCCAGTGTACCGCAACCACTGGTTTTGGCGCGGTACGAAGGGCAATTGACGGGCGACCGACGGCGCTTATGCAGTTTTTTCCTGTTTTAGCGCAATAAAGCTGACCAAATGGGTAGCTAGAGGCGGATATTTCCACGTCTGTGTGCTAGCTTTGCCCGGTCTTGCGCGAAGTCACTGCGTTAAGCGTGCAGTCAGCATTTGTCAGGTCGAACCAAACCCTGATTTCGGTATCTATAACCCCGATCCCGAGGTTATTTGGCCGAGGGTGCCAGATCCAGAAGATCGGGCTCGATGGCTGACATTGCACTCTGCAATCCATATGAATTTGATAGGGAAGGAACACTAAATGGCTCTTACTAAAGACCAACTGATCGCCGACATCGCTGAAGCTATCGACGCGCCGAAAACCACCGCGCGTAACGCTCTGGACCAACTGGGCCAAATCGTTGCCGATCAGCTGGAAAACGGCGGCGAAATCACTCTGCCAGGTATCGGCAAACTGAAAGTGACTGAGCGCCCTGCCCGTACCGGCCGTAACCCTTCGACTGGCGCTGCCATCGAAATCGCTGCCAAGAAAGTGATCAAGCTGGTTGTGGCCAAAGGCCTGACCGACGCTGTTAACAAGTAAGACTTGTTAAAAAAAACCGTGCACCGGAGCGATCCGGGCACGGTTTTTTTGTGGGCGCGATTTACCACAAACACCGCTGAACCAATGTGGGAGCGGGCTTGCTCGCGAAGGCGGTGTGTCAGTCACCATTGAAGTCGACTGACTTACCGCCTTCGCGAGCAAGCCCGCTCCCACAGTTGATCTGCGTCGGTCAGTTACTCAGCTTTACGTGCCCAGCGCTCGCGCCAGACCTGCTGTTCGGATTTGGTCTGGAACGTCCAGGCGACGAAGCGGCTCTGCTTCTGTCCCTGACCCATTTCCACCACCCGACTGTCCAGCGCTCCGGCCTTGGTCAGGGCATTCTGGATTGCCGGCAGGTTCGACGCTTTCGACACCAGCGTGCTGAACCACAGCACTTGTTGTGCCACGTGCGCACTCTCGCTGATCAGTTGCGTGACGAAACGCACCTCCCCGCCCTCACACCACAATTCCGCCGCTTGCCCGCCAAAGTTCAACACCGGCAGCTTGCGTTTTGGATCGGCCTTGCCCAGGGCGCGCCATTTGCGCGTGCTGCCCCGCGTAGCCTCGTCCAGCGAGGCGTGGAATGGTGGGTTGCACATGGTCAGGTCAAAGCGCTCAGTGCTCTCCAGCAAGCCTGTGAGGATCTGCTTGGGGTTGCTCTGCTGGCGTACCTGGATTGCTTTGTTCAGGCCATTGGATTGAATGATGGCCTTCGCCGCGGCGATGGCGGTCCCATCGATATCGGAACCGAGAAACTGCCAGCGATAGTCGCTGTAGCCGATCAGCGGATACACGCAGTTGGCGCCCATGCCGATGTCCAGCACCTTCACGGCGGCGCCACGGGGAATCACGCCGTCATTGCCGCTGGCCAGCAGGTCGGCGAGGAAGTGCACGTAATCGGCACGGCCTGGCACCGGTGGGCACAGGTAGTCGGCCGGAATGTCCCAGTGAGCGATGCCGTAGAACGACTTGAGAAGCGCCCGATTGAACACCCGCACGGCTTCCGGGCTGGCGAAGTCGATGCTTTCCTTGCCGTACGGATTGATGATCACGAACTTCTTCAGTTCCGGGGTGCTTTTGATCAGCGCCGGAAAGTCGTAGCGACCCTGATGGCGATTGCGCGGGTGCAGGCTGGCCTTCTCCTTCGGAGCGACGGCCGTGGCCGGGGTCTTCGGGGCAGGCTTTTTGCGCGCAGGCTTGGGGGAGCGGGGGGCGGTCATGGCGGTGGTCGATTCGGGTATGGCTGAAAGTGGCGGGCATTGTCCCACATCTGTGGGGCAACACCGACCAAATGTGGGAGCGGGCTTGCTCGCGAAAGCGGACTTTCAGTCAATATTTATATCGAATGTTATGACCTCTTCGCGAGTAAACCCGCTCCCACAGGGGGATCTTCATTGGATGTAAGAAAGTGGCAGTGTCTAGTCCTGAAATAGGTTTACACCTGTTTCACCCCAACGCCCGATGCACCGCATCGGGCGTTTTGTATTTCAA